>JAJQBM010000082.1 GCA_021203285.1 Clostridiales bacterium
GAGGTGGACGGTTTGAAAATTATTTTTATGGGAACCCCGGACTTTTCCTGCGGCACGCTGGAAGCATTGATTGCGGCGGGACATGAGGTTGTGCTGGCAGTCACCCAGCCCGACAAGCCGAAGGGGAGAGGAAAGAGCGTGCAGTTTTCTCCGGTGAAGAAGACAGCTCTTGCACATGGAATCGAGGTATATCAGCCACGGCGGATTCGGGAGCCGGACTGCGTGGAGTATCTGAGAACATTTCAGGCGGATATCATTGTCGTCGTGGCATTCGGCCAGATTCTTCCAAAAGAGATTCTGGAGATGCCGCGATACGGTTGCATCAATGTTCACGCTTCGCTTTTGCCGAAGTACCGCGGTGCTGCGCCGATTCAGTGGGCCGTGATCAACGGGGAAAAGGTTTCCGGCGTCACGACGATGCGGATGGATGAGGGGTTGGATACCTGAGATATGATCCGGGGCGAAGAGGTGGTTCTGGATGAGTAGGAGACCGGCGGCAGCCTTTTTGACAAGCTGAGCGCGGTCGGGGCATCGCTCTGCGTGAAGACTCTGCAGGCGATCGGGGACGGTACGGCAGTTTACACACCGCAGGATCACAGCCTTGCGACCAAGGTCGGAATGATCAGCAAACAGTTCGGCCGGATTGACTGGAATCAGCCTACACTTCAGTTGGAACGTCTGGTTCGCGGCCTGAACCCTTGGCCGAGTGCATATACGACACTGAACGGAAAGATTTTTAAGATCTGGGGTGCGGATATTCTCTCTGAGAATGAGGATGCAGCGCCCGGAACCGTGACAAAGGTAACAAAGGACGCTGTATATGTGCAGACCGGCGACGGCCTTCTTATTCTCCGTGAAATCCAACTGGAGGGGAAAAAGAGGATGCCGTGTGTGGATTTTCTCCGCGGATATTCGCTGTCCGCAGGAGATACATTGGGGAAATAATATGTCAGGAAAGGAAAATACGCGGAGCATTGTCGTGGACATTCTGTTAGCGGTGGACCGGGACGGAGAGATGTCTCACCTCGCGCTCCGAAGGGCCTTGGATCAATATCACTTCCTGCCACGGCATGACCGGGCATTTATCCGGCGTGTCAGCATGGGCACGATCGAGCGGATGATCGAGCTGGATTACATCATCGATCATTTCTCCAAAACAAAAGTAAAAAAAATGAAGCCTGCGATTCGCGCTATCTTACGTTCCGCTGTCTATCAGATGAAATACATGGATGCGGTGCCGGACTCCGCCGCCTGCAATGAAGCGGTGAAGCTGGCTGGGCAGCGCGGATTTTCCGGACTACGCGGTTTTGTGAACGGTGTCCTGCGCAGCATATGCGCAGGAATGAGCGGCCTCACATATCCGTCCATGGAAGAGGAACCGGTTCGTGCGCTTTCTGTCCGTTATTCTATGCCGGAGTGGCTTGTCAGGCGGTTTTGTGAAGCGTATGGCCGGGAGCGGTGCGTTCACATCATGGAAGCATTTTTAAATAACGATGACAACACATGTGTCCGTGTTGACACCAACAGGGAATCCGTTGATGAGGTATGCCGGTCTCTTCGGTCACAGGGGATAAGCGTAGTACTGGACGACCGTCTTCCCTATGCGCTTCACATAAGCGGATATGACAGGCTTGATAAAATACCGGAGTTTGCAGACGGCATTCTCTATGTTCAGGATATCGCCTCCATGATGGTCGCCGGGACGGCGCAGCCGAAGGAGAGGGATTTCATTCTTGATGTGTGTGCCGCGCCGGGCGGAAAGAGTCTGCATCTGGCGCAGATGATGCGCGGAACCGGTATGGTGGAGGCGCGCGATCTCACCGAATACACAGTCGTTCTGATCCGTGAAAATATCAGCCGCTGCCGTGCGAAAAACCTGCGGGCGGCCGTTCCCGACGCGCTGGACTATGATCCGGGGATGGAGGAGAAGGCGGACATCGTCGTCGCAGACCTTCCCTGCTCCGGGCTCGGCGAGATCGGACGAAAGGCAGACATCAAATACCGGACATCGGAAGAGAAAATTCGGGAGCTGGCTGCGCTGCAGCGTCAGATTCTCGATGTTGTCTGGCGGTATGTGAAGCCGGGAGGCTTTCTTCTATACAGCACATGTACGATGACGAAGGAAGAAAATCAGGAGAACACCGCTTGGTTTTTAGAGTACCATGCTCAGTTTTCGCTTTGTTCCGAGAAACAGTATCTGCCGGATGAGGGGTGCGACGGATTTTACATCGCACGGTTTGTCCGGCATGCAAAAATGCCCGAATGAGAGAGATATATATGGAGAAAACAGACATAAAATCCCTTCCGTTAGATCAACTGGAGCAGTGGATTCTGGAACAGGGCGAAAAGAAATTTCGTGCCGCCCAGATTTATCAGTGGATGCATCAGAAGCTGGCGGACAGCCCGGATGCCATGACCAACATTTCGGCCGCGCTTCGCTCAAAGCTTGCCGCAGAGTGCAGGTATACCGTGCTTCGTCAGGCTGCCTGTCAGGTGTCAGAGAAGGACGGAACGCGGAAATACCTCTTTGCATTGTCGGACGGCAACATGGTGGAGAGTGTCCTGATGCGCTACAAACACGGCAATTCCGTCTGCATTTCTTCCCAGGCAGGATGCCGAATGGGGTGCCGGTTCTGCGCCTCCACACTGGACGGGCTTGTCCGCAACCTGACGCCGGCGGAAATGCTGGATCAGATTTACCGGATTCAGGCGGATACCGGAGAACGTGTATCCAATGTCGTGGTGATGGGAACCGGGGAGCCGCTGGACAATTATGAAAATCTCTTGATTTTTCTCCGTATGCTGACCGATGAAAACGGCCTGCATATCAGCCAGCGCAATGTCACGGTCTCCACCTGCGGGCTGGTTCCGAAAATGCGGCAGTTGGCAGAGGAGAATCTGCAAATCACGCTCGCGCTTTCCCTTCATGCCGCAACTCAGCCAAAAAGAGAACAGCTAATGCCGGTGGCTAAGCGGTATGAAATCCATGAGCTGATCAATGCCTGCGCATATTATTTTGAAAAAACCGGCCGCCGAATCACGATCGAGTACAGTCTGGTTTCAGGTGTAAATGATACCAGACAGGATGCGGAGGAGCTCGCCGGATTGATCGGCAGGCTGCACTGTCATGTCAATCTGATCCCCGTCAACCCGATAAAAGAGCGTGATTACCGGAGACCGGACCGAAGGGGTGTCATGGCTTTTCAGTCCTGCCTTGAGCGGCACGGAATCGTCAGTACCGTCCGAAGAGAAATGGGACAGGATATCGACGGTGCGTGCGGACAGCTCCGGAAACGGTATGCAGAGAACAATTTTACATAAAAATGTAAAGGATGAGCCGAACAGAGTAAAGTTTTTGTCAGTTGAATAAGAAAAATAATAGAGAGTACCAGAAT
>JAJQBM010000256.1 GCA_021203285.1 Clostridiales bacterium
TGGAACGGCGGAGCGACTCCGAGTAGGGGGGGGGTGCGGATGGGACAAGCTGCTGCGGGTGCGAGGCGTTTTTCCGCAGGGCATCGCGCATCTTTCATCTGACCGGGGAGGATCTGCTCTCCGGCTGCTGCAGGGAGGATTGGATGGAGTTGATTCGTCTTTGCGTCGGGGATGACGGGAGGGCGGCCGAGCCGGTATATCTGGGGGAGGTTCGGGCAGATCTTCCGGGGCTTCATCTGATCCATGAGTGGATCGGAGGAGAGGTGGGGCAGCAGGTTCGACGGTATCTGGATATGTGAGGAGAGGATTTTATGGCGGGGGAGCAGTGGCAGGAGATACGGATGCGCCTGTTAGACAGGATGGATTTGTTGCGGGATCTCTCCGACGAGGAGCTGAAACAGTGTATTGCCGGGGAGATCAGCCGATATGGACGGGAGCATCTGCTCTCGCTGAGGGAACGGGCGGAATATCAGCGGCATATTTTCAACTCCTTCCGGAAGCTGGATGTGATTCGGGATCTGTTGGATGACGATGAGATTACCGAGATTATGATCAACGGGCCGCAGCAAATTTTTTACGAGAAGAAGGGTCAGATCTTTCCGTGGGAGGGCGGCAGTCTGACGGGGGAGAAGCTGGCGGATGTGATCCAGCAGATTGTCGGGAACGTCAACCGTACGGTAAACGAGGCGCAGCCGATTGTGGATGCAAGGCTGGAGGACGGCTCCCGTGTAAATGTGGTGCTGTCTCCGATCGCCATTGACGGCTCGGCGATCTCTATCCGGAAGTTTCCAAAGGATCCCATGCCCATGGAGCGTCTGGTCGGTCTGGACTCTCTGTCGGAGGAGGCGGCCGGGTTTCTGATCCTGCTGGTGAGAGCCGGGTATAACATCTTTGTCTCCGGCGGGACAGGGTCGGGAAAGACGACATTTCTGAATGCGCTGTCAGAGCATATCCCGCCCTCGCAGAGAGTGGTCACGATCGAGGATTCGGCGGAGCTGCAGATGCGTTCCGTGAAAAATCTTGTGCGGCTGGAAACGAGGCAGAGCAACGGCAGCGGTTCACGGGATATCACCATCCGGGATCTGATCCGGACGGCGCTGAGGATGCGGCCGGACCGCATTATTGTCGGGGAGGTGCGCGGCGCGGAGGCGCTGGATATGCTGCAGAGCCTGAATACCGGACATGACGGGTCGTTATCCACAGGACATGCCAACAGCAGTGAGGACATGCTGTCCCGCCTGGAGACGATGGTTCTCATGGGCATGGATCTTCCCATGGAGGCGATTCGGAGACAGATTGCTTCGGGCATCGACATTCTCGTGCATCTCGGACGGCTGCGGGACAGGAGCAGAAAGGTATTGCGAATATCGGAGGTGAACGGGATCCGGAACGGGCGGATTCGTCTGCGCACCCTGTATCAGTTTGAGGAGAAGGAAGAAAGAGAGGGGAAAATCTATGGCATATGGAAAAAAGAAGAAGATTTACAGCACACCGAAAAGCTTCAGGCTGAAGGATTGGAGGAGGCGTACCGGGAATTTCTCGGATCAGCACCGAAGGGGTGACGGGCGATATCATACGCGCCTGCCGCCGGGATGGCTGGCGCGTGAGCTTGGTTTCGGCATTTTGTGTTCCATGGGTGCGGCATTCGTCTTCTATCGTTCTGCGTGGGCGATGGTGCTCGGTGTGTTTCTCGTTCCTTTCTATATCAGCAGACGGAAGAAGCGGTGGATGCGGATGCGCACCCAGACCCTCCAGCGACAGTTCATATCCGGCATGCAGATGGTGGCCGGATCCCTGACGGCCGGGTACTCTATGGAAAACGCATGGAGAAAGGCGGAGGAGGAGCTCGCTGCACTGTACGGATCCGATGCAGAGTTTTGTATGCAGATGCACGGGATGAATCAGAGACTGGCGGTGAATGAGCCGTTGGAGAAGATTCTGCACGACTTTGCCATAGAGAGCGGGGTTCAGGAGATCCGGGATTTTTCCGAGGTGTTTTCCTATGCAAAGCGCAGCGGCGGGAACCTGACGGAGATCATTCGGTCGACAACCGGACGGATGCAGAGAAAAGAGGAGATTCTGGCGGATATTGAGGAGGCTGTTGCCTCAAAGAAAATGGAACTCAGGATGATGGATCTGCTTCTTCCGGGGATTCTTCTGTTTGTGACGGTCAGTTCGCCCTCCTATGTCCGCGCGCGGTATCATAACGCATTGGGCATAGCGGCGATGAGTGTCTGTCTGGGCGGGTATCTGGGATGTATGTACTGGGCTGAGCGGCTGACGGATATTCCGGTATAACGGGATGCGATATATAAGATGAAGAGAAAGAATGAGAAAAAACAGAAATCGGGGAAGCTGCGGGGGATCCTTGCGTCCCACAGGAGAAGTGTGTGGATCCTTGCCCTGACGGCGCTGGTGGCCGCAGGGATATGGGTTCGCGATCGGGCGGATGAGGAGAATTCTGCCGGGATCGTAGAGCGCGGCGAAGAGGGAGAAAGCGCCGAGAGCCATACGTTCCTGTTTTGGCTGGACTTGCCGGAAACGGAGCTGGGGGATTCCGACGGAGCGCAGGCGGGAACAGAGAAACAGGAACTTGAGCTGGAGGTCGCTGCCGTCCGGCGAAGCAGTGAGGAGATTGCGGAATTGCTGGAGGAGGCAGTGACCGGGTGGGAGGCGGAATATCTGGGGGAGAACGCCTCCGCAAACGAGGTGCGGCAGGATTTGGTTTTTCCCGTATCGACCTGTGACGGTCTGGTGGCGGTTTCCTATGAGAGCGGCGATCCCGGGATTCTCGCCGAAGACGGGACGGTTGCGACGGATGAACTTGGGGAAGAGGGGGAACTGGTACAATTTTCAGTCCTCTTTTCCTACGACGATGTTACACAGATCGAGACCTACACGGTTCTCGTTCTGCCGCCGGAGGAAGGAAGTGCGGAGTGGATGGCAATGGAGCTTGCAAAAGCAGCGCAGCAGGCAGAGGAGGAGAGCCGGGAAGCGGCGGAGTTTGCGCTTCCGGATTCGGTTGCGGGGTATCGTGTGATCTGGGTTGCGGAGGAGAATCGGCAGTGGCTGTTTGTCCTGCTTATCGGGGTGACGGCGGCGGTCTGTCTGGAGAGAAAAGAGAAACAGGACGAAAAAGCGCGGCAGAAAAGGAGAAGAGAGCAGCTTGCGTTTGAATATCCGCAGATGGTAGACCGGTTTGCTGTGCTGCTGGACAGCGGCATGACGATTCGCAGGGCGTGGGAACGGATCCTTGCGGGAGAGCGGCAGGGCGCGAGAGGACGTGGGGGCGTCAGACCGGGCGAGTGCGCTTTCCTGGAGGAGATGCGGATCACCTACCGTGAGCTCAGAGAGGGGAGAGG
>JAJQBM010000120.1 GCA_021203285.1 Clostridiales bacterium
ATTATTACCTTTGCGTATATTAGAATGGTTTGGGGATGATTATTTTGTTGAGGAAATGAAAGAACAAGAACGGGCGACAGAATAATCTGCCGCCCCTCTTTTTGCTTATAACTTGCAACTTCTTGCAACCTATTTCACATAATATTGGCCGTTGTAATATGCCGCGATCCACCCCGAAGGGATCTGGATCCAGACATCGCTCCCGACGACCTTTACTGCCTTGCAGGTGACCTTCGTACCCTTTTTCAGCTGTCCGTTGGAATAGGCGTTCTTTTTGGCGTTTGATGTCAGGCCGGAATAGCTGACCTTCGCCGCAGTGTCGCTTGCACTCTTCCTGACATTGAGCCTGTCGACCTGAAGCGTGTAGGTCTGGCCGACCGTGTATGATACTGACACGCTGCTCCCCGCGGAGCTACCGGACGAGCTGGACGAAGATGTGCCTGTGCTGGTCGTTGTCCCGCCGGATACATAATATTTACCATTGTAGTACGCCGCGATCCAGCCTGATGGAATTCTCATCCAGATATCATCCCCTACGGTCGCGGTCTCCAGACAGGTAACTCTGGTACCCTGATCCAGCCCGCCGTCCTTGTCTTTATCGTTTGCTTTGGCATTGGATGTCAGACCGGAGTCCCCCACTTTGGAGTAACCGGGACCGGGGCCTTTTCGCACATACAGATCGGATGCCGTGACGGTATAGGTCTGGCCAACCGTAAAAGTAACCGTAGATCCGGAGCTGCTGCCGGTATCGGATGTACTGCTGCTGGATGTGGTGCTGTCTGATGTACTTCCGGATGATCCGGAGATTACCGCTTCTGATGTGTCTTCCTCATCCTCGGCTCCCGGTGTTGCCATCGTACCGGCCACCATTTGTAAAAAGTCATCCCACGTCACATCGTCATCGTTCAGGACGAAGGGATTTGGACAGGTCTTGCCTGTTACATCGTAATGCCGGATCACATGGTCGATGTCAATATCATACTTATCCATGAGAGCCTGCACCAACTCCACCGTGGCTGTGATCGTGTTATCCTCAAAATACCAATCCGTGGTCGTGCTGGTCTTGCTTTCAAGCGTCCTGACACACATCTCGATGTTGAGCGTGTTATAGTTGGTCGCAATCTTGTAGTAGGTACCGCCATCGGTATTGGCGTACTTACTTCCGCCCACGCTCCACGCGGCCAGACTGTCCGCCGTAGACTGCCAGATCGCCCCGGAGTAGTCCACAAAGTAATGCGCGGACGATCCTCTGTAGGATTGGAAGTACACTGTGTTATTATACGCGGTTCCTGTGGAGGCTGTGTAGTGGATCACAATGTACTGGATGCTCTTGCCGTACCGGCTGGACGCATTGACTGTCTGGAGATTCTGATGGATCGTCAGATTGCCGAGCGTCGTTGTCTCGGACGCCTGCGCCGTCTGTGTCGGCACGCATACCAGAGACAGGGCAATGGCCACGGCCAGCAGAAAGGCTTTGCACCTCTTTATGCACTTACGCATGACTGATCACTCCCTTCACTCCTCGCCCGGCGGAAGGAATCGTTTGAAAATATTTATTACATAATTCCATCCCCGCGTACACACTAAAGCAAGGATGAATCCGGCCAGCACTGCCGCTATGACGTGGAACCACACCACCGGTACCGCCGCATATGTAATGTATGCGAAGTAGGCCAGAAGTGTCAGCACAACGGAGAGCACCAGCACCTCCAGATCCGTCGGGATCTTGGCCAGAAAGCCGATGCCCTTTGTGATCTCTGTGACGATGGACGTCACGGCGCAGATCACGCAGGCTGCCACCAGCAGGATCCCGCTATTCTCTAAAAACATAGTGATAATTTCCATAAATGATTTTTCCTCCTTCTTTTTATTCTGGAAATTGGTAAAAAAATAAGACCTTACGGTCTCGCTCTGATCTCCATATTCTCACTCCTTTCATTCTGCTTTGCAAAAGTCGTTTTCTTCCAGACGCTCCTCATACACTCGCTTGATATTCTTCACTGCATAAACGGCTCGGTTGTTTTTATAATTTTCGTGATCCTTACAATAGTCCTCGTAGAAATCAATCACGGCCAGAATCTCGATAAAATCCTCCCTCGTGTGGGGTAGCTTCCGCATCAGCTCCACATTAAAATGCAGGATCTTCTCCCGCTGCGCGTCGGCATTCCTCTCGTCTTCCACCTGGACGCGCTCAGACAGCTGCTTCTGCGTCTCCTGCTGGGTGGCCTTTACCTTCTCCAGTTCCTGTAAAACCTCTGCGTTAATCGCCCTTCCGAGCGCTTTGGCGATGGCGGACCATGGGTTGACTTTCAGCGGCATTACCTGAATTAAGGTCAGAAGTATCAGCACCCCGCCTCCGCCGCATGATATGATTTCTGCAATACTCATTTGATAGTAACTCCTCTTTAATTTTCTGCATGGAAAACAGGGGACTTGCTTTAAGCCCCCTAATGATGTTTGTTAATTACGCCGCATATTTATAGTATGCTGCCCTTACATTGCTCAGGCTGATATAGCAATAGATCAGCGTTGTCTTCAGGTCTGCGTGCCCGAGGATGACCGCCACATCCTGTATGTTCATTCCTCTGTCCAACAGGTTTGTGGCAAGCGTCCTCCTGAACCGGTGCGGATGCACATTGTCAACGCCTGCTGCCTCCCCAATCCTTTTTACCGCCGCTTCGATGCCATTTTTGGACAACAGCTTATTCCCTCGTCCGACAAAAAGCGCTCCTCGGCGATTCTTACGGCTGTTAAGATATACCTCCAGATGCATCGCTGCCACAGGGGATAAGTATACGATGCGCTCCTTATTTCCTTTTCCGAGAACATGGCACTCTCCGGTGGCAAAATCTACATCCTCCACATCAAGATCGGCGACCTCCGACACACGGCAGCCGGTGCTGTACAAAAAATCCATCAGTGCCAGATCGCGGATGCCCTGACAGGCTTCGCGCAGCTTCTCCAGCTCGACCGCCGAGTATGGCTTTTTGATCTCTTTTCGATATCGAACCTGAGCCAATGATGCACATGGGCTCCTCCCGATCAGCCCCTCCGCCGAGAGCCATCCGAAGAAACTGCTATAACATCTCCTCATTCCGTCCAGCGTCCGGTTGTAGACCCTCCCTTGCTCCCTCCGGTATGAGAGATAAAAGCGCAGATCAAAAGTGGTTACCTCATATAATGGTTTCCGCAAAAACCGTATCAGCTCAAGGTTCGTGTCAGTGTAGCGCCTGATCGTCCGCTCTGACAGCCCCTCAATCCTCTTCGTGGCGATGAATTTTTTCAGTAATTCTTCACCGCTGTAATCCGGCGCGGTCGCGTCCGT
>JAJQBM010000011.1 GCA_021203285.1 Clostridiales bacterium
CCTGTCCGCCATGTATCGAAATATTCTGATTATAGTGATTATCGAGCCTCATATCCCGGATCCAAAAAATCAGTATATGGATACCAAAGGCCATGAGCGCTCCGAGAGCAATCCATGCCAAGCCAATACGACCTCCTCAATTATCCGTAGCTACACCCAATGTATTGATAGCCGTAATCTGTCCGTCCTTGTAGGAAAACACATCCCACGCGTCTTCGCCGCCTGTTCCTCCGGTCGGAACCGTAAAGGTATACGGATTCGACTCTCCGGACAGATAGACCTTCACCACAGCGCCGGAGGAGGAAAGCATCCCGGAGCTCGTGAAATCGATTACCTCAAAGGTAAACTCCGCCCCGCCGTCCGTGATCGTCGTCGTCTCCGGTCCATAGCCGTTCGTATCATCCACATCCAGCTGTCCGATCCCGGAGATTTCCTCATTGTAATAACAAATATGGAAGGATTGTCCCGCAGAGCTTGTTCCCCATGTGTGGCTGTCCAGATCAGTCGGTGATGCTCCCCATGTCAGGACAATGCGAATCTCATCCACACCAAGCTCCGGCGATATCACAATATTCTCCCCGGTCTTTAACTGTCCCTCCTCAATCTCTATGTCCGCATACTCCGTCACATAGCCCTCATGGCTGACCTCCACGGTATACTGCCCGGCCTCCATCTCGATCGTATAGCTGCCGTCAGAAGAGGAGGAAAGCTGGTCAAGGATCGTCCCCGTCTGGGATCCCCGTTCCCGCACGAAAAGAGTACATCCCAACCCATCGCCGGTCGTCGCGTCCACGATATAGCCGCTGACTCTTCCGCCTTCGATCTCCTCCTCCGCGCTGCGTGAGAGTGGTTCCATCTCATTCCACGCGGATTCTGAGACAATATTTCCGTTCTCGTCAGTCTGCACCGTCAGCTTGCAGCTCTTGTACTCCGCTGTCATGTACCAGCTCCCGCTGTCGCTCTGCCAGAAAGAAATATCGCCGCCCAGCAGCTCCTGAAGCTTGCTCTTGCTGACTGCATAGGTCTCAGCCGTATTGCCGAAAACAGTGGAAATTTTTTCAAAACGCACGCTGCATGCCTTTGCCGTGGCGATCGGTTCGGTTCCGTTTGACGTCAGAACGACCTCGTTATCCAGATCATAATAGCTGGCATACATGCCGATCGTTTCGTAATACATAGTCAGCGTGCCGCCGGAGGAAGTCGTCTTCGTGGCCGTCCCGTAATCATGATAATAGTTGGTAAAGGAATACTGCGCCACCATATCCAGAATGGCATTCTCCACCGTCACATCTTCAGACAGAGATTCGATCTCCTCCTGTGTCAGCGATACAGCCTCCGTCGAAGAGGAATCAAGAAGCGTCTGCACACTGGCAATCTGCTCGTCCAGCTTGCCGGAAGAGACTAGGCTGCTCCCCTGCTCCAAAATCGCGAGCGCCGACTCGTAGTCCCCCATGGCCACATACGCATAAGAAATATTCAGATACGCGGAATCCTTCTCCTCATTCAGCGCCAGCGCCTTCTCATATTCCAGAATCGCACTATCGTAATCACCGGCGGAATAATACTGATTGCCAGATGTGATGTAAGAATTGTACTGCTGCGTCTTTCGCTGTCCTGAGAGCAGCAACGCCCCCGCCGCGACAATGACCGCCAACAGCACGACCAGCGCCCCGATGAGGAATTTTATCCGGTAGGATTTTCCCTGATTGTTTTCCATGACTCCTCCTTTTCACTCTGTATCCGATGCTCTGAACCTGACGATAATTCAAATTGATTATGAATTCAGCTCGCTGACAATCTGCATCATCGTTTCCATCTGTTCGTCCGCATCGTCATGCGATTCCGCATCATAAAGTTTTTTTTGCCTTATTTGTGTTCGAAATGACGGCCGTGAAATCGCGCTGCGCCACCGCCTTTTTCATCTGGGCGTTGTATTCCAGAATCGCGAGATTTAAAAATATCTCATACCGATCCGGATACTTCACACTCATGCTCTGCAAAAGTGCGGACGCCTGCGTCGTATAACCCACTCCCAGATACGCAGTGACCAGATTCATCTGATCCGCATAAGTCCCCATATCGTCCGCGCAGAGGATTTCATAATATCCAATGGCATCGGCCAGCCACCCATTGCTCTCGATCTCGTCCGATGTGCCCTCCAGTCCGGCCCGCAGGCTCAGGATTGCCAATCGGCGCAGGGTGTCCGTCCCGCCCTCCGCTGCATATAATTTTTCATAAAGCTCCACAGCCCCGGCGTAATCGCCGGTCGCCGCCGCAATCTCCGCACGAGTCCTCTCAATCTGCGCCTCTCCTGCACCATCCTCCTCCGCAGCTGTGAGATACTCCTGCGCGCGGCCATAATCGCCGATGTAAGCGCAGATTACTGCCGCCGTCTGCTCATAGTCCGCCAGAACCTCAATCGCGAGCAGCTCCTCCACATAATCGGCCGCGGCCGCATAATCCTCCATGCCCATACAGGCATCCAGCACCTGCTCCAGAATACTCTGGTGGGAGCCCTCCACCTGTTCCAGAAAGTCGGTATTGATATTTAGATAACGCGCGCCCTCCTGATAGGCTTCCTCATACTCACCCTCTGCGTTCATCTGCGTCAGAAGCTCTTCCTCCGCGGCAATCGCCGCGCGATCGTCCGCACTAATGCTTCCCTGCCCCCTGCGGATCACAGTGCCCGCCGCAACCGCAAGAATGGCAATGCCCGCCGGAAGCATCGCAAAAACCGTCCGGAGCGTCCGCTTCTCCGCCTTCGTCCTCCGGCCGCGCCGGATCGCCGCACGGATATGCTCCGTGTCGGAAAAACGCTTTTTTCTGTCCGGCTCCGTCATTTTCAAGACAAGCCTGACCAGTGCATCGGAGTAATTCAGTTGAAACGCGGATAGCGGAACCATCTTCTGCGGCTCCGGTGATGGGGGATATCCGGTCATCATCTGATAAAAACGCCGCCCAGACTGTAGATATCCGTCTGCTCATTCAGCACGATAGCGCTGTCGCCCGTATGGTAGAGAATCCCCATATACTTCCGATACTGTTCCGGCGAGGCATAGGTGCGGCTGATGCCCTGCATCATCTCGCCCTCGCCCCCAAAGGAGATATTAAAGTCGATCAGGCAGACATTTCCCTCCGGCGTCAGCATGATATTCGCCGGTTTGATATCCAGATGAAGAATGCCGTGCCTGTGCAGATAGGAGAGGACATCCAGAAGCTGTTCCATCCAGAACCAAAGGTTCGCCTCCTCGAAAAAACAGTGTCGATCGATATAATATTTCAGATCGTGGCCCTCGATATAATCCATCACAGTGTAGATC
>JAJQBM010000246.1 GCA_021203285.1 Clostridiales bacterium
CTACTATGATGGTTTTTTGGTGGGGCTGAAAAGCAATGGTACGGATGGTTGGAGCTATGACAGCACAACATATATAATTTATGATTATGACTATAATAGTGATGGCTATATGGTAGAATCTAAATTTTGCGATTCTGGGGACAACGAAATCTACTACACTCCCTTCTTCACCTGCACCTACACCGGCCACATCCTGAATTTTGACACCGGTGGAGGTACCCTCGAAGTTGACGGCACCACGGTTGAGAGCGTGTCCGCAGCGGACGGAAGCACAATCGACCTCTCCGACTATAAACCGACCAGAGCCGGTTATGCCTTTACCGGTTGGTATTCCGATAGTGCACTGACCAATGAGGTGACAAGCATCACATTGGACGGGGGGGACACCACCGTCTACGCAGGCTGGCAGAGATCCGCGATCACCGTCAGCTCCTACCTCGCGTTGGGCGATGACATTACGACCGGCTCCGGGCTGGACAGCGGGGAAACCGGATTTACCTCTATTTTCGCCGAAAAAGCGCTGGATACCACGGGCGGCACGACGGCCACAGTCAACGCGGGCGGGGAGGACAAGACAGCCGCCGGGCTTCTCACCGAGATAAACAACGGCACTTACGACAGTGCGATTACCGCAGCGGACATCATCACCGTCACCATCGGACAGAATGACCTGATGGACGCGTTCTATGAGTTTACCGCAGATCTTTATTACGCGGAGTATGGGGAGTCCATTACTGCCGAGGAGGTCGAGATCGCGATCATGGATCCCGGTAGAAGCACCGCGGTGTTAAAGCAAGCGCAGAACCTGTTTACTATCTTAAACGGCGCAGACAACAGTGAAGCGTTGAAGGCAGACACGGATTTCAGCAGCGCCGTTGACGCCTGTGTGGCAAAGATCAACCAGATTGCCGCACAGATCCACGCCATCAATTCGGACGCGGTCATTCTGGTCGCCAACCAGTATAACCCTTACCAGTGGCTGGAGGACTGCGACAATGTCTCCGGTCTGTTCGGCGCCGGACTCACGATCTTTAACAACGCGCTCGCTGGCGGAAAGACTTCCGATTACACGATTGCGGACATCAGCAGCGCATTTGCCGCTTCCGATACCTCGCTGACCAATGCCTCCGCGAATTTCTCCCCGCTGGAGTTCAGCTTTGATTTCCTTCCCAATGCGGCATGGCATCAGGTGATCGCGAATACGATGAAGGAAGCCTGCGACACCGCGACGGCTGCCTACACATGGGAGATTCCGGTCACGGTGACGGTTCAGACCGGAGGCACCGCGGCGGTACCGGAGCAGACGATTCAGTTTGAAATTCTGGATTCGAGCGGAAATGCGGTTGATATGTCCGGCGGGGCGATCGTCGCCGATACCGTAAACGTGAACGATGCCGGGGACTTTGTCACCATATTTGAATTCTACGGAACCACTTCGTTTTATGAGAAAATGAGCGACGGCTTCCTCGTGCGGCTGGTCGGCAGCGGCGCGGACGGCTGGACCTATGACAGCACGGTTTATGAGATAAATTATTATTTTGACGGCGAACCTATGGTAATTTCAAATCACAGCAGCGGTGCGGCTGTGACCACGGCATCCTTTGCCTGCACCTATACCGGCTACACCCTGACCTTTGAGACCAACGGCGGCAGCGCCATTGACAGTGTGGGCGGCGTTGCGGTTGACTTGTCCGCCTATGTGCCGACCAGAGCCGGTTACAGCTTCACCGGCTGGTACTCCGACAGCGCACTGACTAATGCGGTGACAAGCCTCACGCTGACCGGCGACACCACCGTCTACGCGGGCTGGCAGGCCGCCACAACCACTACAGGTACTGGCACTGCGGACAGCTACATGGCGATGGGCGACAGCATCACGACCGGCGCCGGGCTGAGCAACGCGAGCAGCCAGAGCTATGTCACCCTGTTCTCCGGAAATGTTCAGGCGACAAGCACGAACAACCAGAGCAGCGACGGCTGGACCACCACCGATCTTCTGAGCGCGGTGCAGAGCGGCTCCTATGACGATGCGATCAAGGACGCCGATGTGATCACCCTCACGATCGGGGCAAATGACCTGACGAACACCGTCTGCTCCGTTCTCGCGGATATTTACAATGAAGAGGTTGTAACGGCATCCTCCACCGCCGCAACCGGCACAGGAGGCACGATTCAACTGGCAAGCATGTCGAGCAGCAGCGCGGAAGATTATCAGTTCACAACCCTTTCGGAGACCACCGGAATTACCATCACGGCCGACGACATCCGCAACATCCTGTCGAGTGCAGGCAGCCTGTCCGGAACCGCGCTGGGGCAGGGCTACGATCTGTTCGTCCTGTTTAACAGCACGAACTACGGCAGCACCGTGACCTCCTCCGACACATTTACCGTTGCCGTTGATAAATGTATCGATAACATCAACAGCATTGCCGCCGCGATAAAGGCAGTGAATCCAAACGCGACTATTATTGTCGCCAACCAGTACAACCCCTATCAGTGGCTGACCGGCTGCGACAACCTTGTCAGCATGTTTGACGCGGGAATCACATCCTTCAACAGCAGGCTTGCCGCAAAGCAGACCTCGGATTACACGATCGCGGATGTCTACTCCGCATTCGCCGCCTCCAAGGCCACGCTGACCAACGTGGAAGTGAAGCTCCTGACAGCGACCTTCAACTTTGACCCCAACCCCAACGAGGATGGGCATAAGGTGATCGCCGATACGCTGTATAACGCCTATGCGGCAAACAGCACCGCGACGACGACCGTCTCCGCAAATACCGGCGACAACAGGCTCCTTGTTCTCTATTATCTGGTCGTCTTTGCCGCCGCGGGTGTATTGATTGGGTTGTATGTCCGGGATAAGAGGCTGAAGCAGAAATAATGATTCTGATGATTGACGGCATGTTCACCAGTGCGCAGGAGAAAACGCGCGTAAAGGATATAAAAATAGAATGAACAGATAATAATTACCCCTCTGTCCGCGGAAAATTTTCACAGGCAGAGGGGTGATTTTCTGGGATATCAGCGGTTATTTATTTTTTGGATGAGCTCTTGAATATGCTTCAGTGACTCCTCCAGTGCATCCGCAATTTGTTCCACGGATTGATGCTTGGCAAGCTTGCATTGGATCTGGGCGATGAGCTTTAGTTCTGCGCCCTGCGCCAAGCCTTCCTCACTACCCTCTTGACGACCTTCCTCACGACCTTCCTTGCGGCCTGCCGCCTTTACCTGCTGCATGTGTTTCTCTTCATCGTACTCAAATATACCCACGCGGATCACCTCACTCCGATTTTTCTTTA
>JAJQBM010000240.1 GCA_021203285.1 Clostridiales bacterium
CAACCCTCGGGCAGGATAGGCTTCTGTACAGCGCCATCAATGCGGACAAGCTGGAGTCTGTCACTCTGTACGGGCCGCCGGGGACGGGGAAGACGACGCTCGCCCGCGTGATCGCGCAGACGACGAGCGCGGAGTTTATGCAGATCAATGCCACGGCCGCCGGGAAAAAGGATATGGAGTCTGTGGTAAACCGGGCGAAGGAGCTGCAGGGGATGTATCAGAGGAGGGCGATCCTCTTTATCGATGAGATCCACCGCTTCAACAAGAGTCAGCAGGATTACCTGCTCCCCTTTGTGGAGGACGGGACGGTCACGCTGATCGGAGCCACGACGGAGAATCCGTATTTTGAGGTGAACGGCGCTCTGCTTTCGCGGTCCATCATTTTTGAGCTGCTTCCTCTGGAAAAGGAGGATATCCGGACACTGCTTCTGCGGGCGGTCACCGACATGGAGAAGGGGATGGGCGCTTACCATGCCGTGATAGACGAGGAGGCGCTGGATTTTCTGGCGGATGTGGCCAACGGGGATGCGAGGAGCGCCTTAAACGCCGTGGAGCTCGGCATTCTCACCACGGAGAAAAGTGCGGACGGGCAGATCCATATCACCCTCGAGGTGGCGCAGGAGTGCATTCAGAAGCGGAAGGTCCGCTATGACAAGGGCGGGGATAACCATTACGACAACATTTCCGCCTTTATCAAGAGCATGCGCGGGTCCGACCCGGATGCGGCGGTGTATTACCTCGCGAAGATGCTGCACGCGGGGGAGGAGGTCACCTTTATCGCGCGGCGCATTATGATCTGCGCGTCCGAGGATGTGGGAAACGCGGATCCCATGGCGCTGACGGTCGCCGTCAGTGCGGCGCAGGCTGTGGAACGCCTCGGCATGCCGGAGGCCAGGATTGTTCTGGCGCAGGCCGCCACCTATGTGGCCTGCGCGCCCAAGAGCAACGCGGCCTATCTGGCGGTTGACAGGGCTCTGGAGGTCGTCCGCAGCACAAAGATCGCGCCGGTTCCGCCGTATCTGTGTGACAGCCACTACAAGGGAGCGCAGAAGCTCGGCCGGGGTATCGGCTACAAGTACGCGCACGATTTCCCGAACCACTATGTTGAACAGCAGTACCTGCCCGACGCGTATAAGGATATGCGTTTTTATGAGCCGACGGAAAACGGATACGAGGCGGACATCCGCGCGTATTTCCGAAAAATCGGCAGGGATAAATAAAATAATTGTCGTCAAAAGGAGGAAGAATGATGAAACCATACAATCAGATGACAAAGGATGAATTATTGCAGGAGCGCGATGCGTTAAAACAGCAGTACAGTGAGATCTGCGCGCTCGGCCTGAAGCTGGATATGTCCAGAGGCAAGCCTTCCAAAGAGCAGTTGGATCTGTCCCAGCCCATGATGGATGTGCTGCGAAGCGACACGGTTCTTCAGAGCCGTCTCGGCACGGATATCCGAAACTATGGTGTCATAGACGGCATCGACGAGGCGAAGGAGCTGATCGCGGGAATGATCGGCACGAAGCCGGAAAATGTCATTGTCTACGGAAACGCAAGCCTGAATATTATGTATGACACGATCAACCGTTCCATGATCCACGGTGTCCTTGACTATACGCCGTGGTGCAGGTTGGACAAGGTGAAATTTCTCTGCCCGGTGCCCGGATACGACCGCCATTTCACGATCACGGAGTTTTTTGGCATCGAGATGATCAATGTGCCGCTGTATGAGGACGGCCCGGATATGGATATGGTGGAGGAGCTGGTCCGCTCCGACGAGAGCATCAAGGGCATCTGGTGTGTACCGAAGTATTCAAATCCCATGGGCACTTCCTACTCGGATGAGACTGTCCGCCGTTTTGCGAACCTGAAGCCGGCGGCTCCGGATTTCCGTATTTACTGGGACAATGCCTATTGCGTCCATCACCTGTATGAGGATCAGAAGGATGAGATTCTGGATATCCTGTCCGAATGTGAGAAGGCGGGGAATCCGGATATGGTCTATGAGTTCTGCTCTACCTCCAAGGTGACATTCTCCGGTTCCGGCATCTCGGGGCTTGCGACCAGCCCGCGCAACAAGGCGGATATTCTGAAACAACTGACGGTGCAGACCATCGGTTTTGACAAGATCAATCAGCTTCGCCACATAAAGTTCCTGAAGGATCAGGAAGGAATCGCGCAGCACATGGCAAAGCATGCCGCGCTGATCCGGCCGAAGTTTGAGCTGCTGAACCGCCGCTTTGAGGAAGAGCTGGCCGGGCTGGGCGTCGGCTCATGGACCAATCCGCATGGCGGATATTTTATCACATATTTTGCGAACGAGGGATGTGCGAAGGACATTGTCGCGAAGGCGAAGGAGGCCGGTGTGGTGATGACCGGAGCGGGAGCCCCGTTCCCCTACAAAAAAGACCCGCAGGATTCCGTGATCCGTATTGCTCCGACTCTGCCGCCCCTGGAGGAGTTGGATCTGGCCTGCACGGTATTTATCAACTGCGTAAAGCTGTCCAGCGTGGAAAAGCTGTTGAAAGACTGTTGAAAAGCCGCGAAAGGCTGTGGACAAACTGTGAAAATTTGTTGATTTTTCACGATATTTGCGTTTTTCTCCTTGCAAATATGTCAAACATGCGTTAAGATAAAAATAGTCACCCGTAAAACGCGGTATATTTGCAGAGGAGAAAGAATGAAGCATTACAGACGGTGGGCGAAACAGGCGGCAGCGCTGTTGACGGCGGTCAGCCTGATTCTGACGGGGAGCATGCAGGCAGGTGCGCCGGCGCTGAGCAACGCGGAGGCGGAGAAGGCACAGGCGCAGGAGGATCTGGACGATGTCAACGACCAGATTTCCGATATTCAGAGCCAGCAGAGCAGCCTTCAGGCGCAGATCGACGCGTTGGATTCCGAACTGGTTACGACGATCGCAAACATCTCCATTCTCGAGGATGAGATTGCGGACAAGCAGGCGGAGCTGGCGCAGGCCAACGAAGACCTGATTGAGGCGCAGGAGACGGAAGCGGAGCAGTACGCGTCGATGAAAGAGCGCATTACATATATGTATGTGAACGGGGAGGATATCTCCCTTTTCAATGCATTGCTCGGAGCAACCAGCTTTGCGGATGCGTTAAACCGGGTGCAGATGTGTTCATCGGTGTACAATTTTGACCGGCAGATGCTGATAGAGTATCAGGAGACAGTGGCTCTGATTGAGGAGCTGATCGAGGAGATCGCGCAGGAGGAAGCGGCTCTGCAGGATCAGCAGTCGGAGCAGGAGACGCAGCAGGCTT
>JAJQBM010000245.1 GCA_021203285.1 Clostridiales bacterium
CCCCGACAATGCGGTTTACCTGCACCTCTATATTATCACCGTTTGGCTTCATAATTTCAATAGTTTCACCCACAGAAAATTTGTTTTTCTGCTCAATACGGTACAATCCGTCCGCCGTTTCCCCCTCGATCACGCCAAGGTAGGTATATCCCTTCACATAGGTATTGGTTCCGACGATCTGCGTGTCACTGTCCGGCTTCCCGAAGAAAAATCCCGTTGTAAATGGGCGGTATGTGCAGGCCGCGATCTGTTCCCGGTACCAGTCCATGTGAGCGGCGTACCGCGCGGGATCCTCAAAATAATCATCGATCGCCCTGCGGTAGGTCCGGGCCGCCGTCGCCACATAGAGCGCCGTCTTCATCCGGCCCTCGATCTTAAAGCTGTCAATGCCCGCCTCGATCAGCTCCGGGATATGCTCAATCATGCACAGATCTTTGGAGTTAAAAATATATGTTCCGCGCTCGTTCTCATATATCGGAAAATACTCCCCCGGCCGCGTCTCCTCCATCACGGCATACCGCCACCGGCAGGGATGGGTACAGGCGCCCCGGTTCGCATCCCGCCCGGCAAAAAAGCTGCTCAAAAGGCACCGTCCCGAATAGGAAATGCACATGGCGCCGTGGACAAAAGCCTCGATCTCCAGCTCCTCCGGAATCTGTGCGCGAATCTGGGCAATCTCCGCGAGGGAGAGCTCTCTGGCCGCGACAATCCGCTTCGCGCCGAGCCCGTGCCAGAACCGGTATGTCGCATAGTTTGTATTATTCGACTGCGTACTGATATGGATATCGATTTCCGGACAGACCTCGCGCGCAATCGAAAACACACCCGGGTCTGAGATGATGAGCGCGTCCGGTCCCAGCGGCCGCAGCGCTTCAAAATAGGATCTGACCTCAGCCAGATCCTCATTGTGTGCAAAAATATTCGCTGTGATATATACCCGAACGCCGCGGGAATGGGCGAATGCAATCCCCTCCCGCATCTCATCGATGGAGAAATTCCTGGCTTTCGCGCGAAGGCCGAATGCCTCGCCCCCGATATAAACCGCGTCGGCGCCATAATTGACTGCCACCCGCAAAACCTCCGGACTTCCCGCCGGAATCAGTAACTCAGGCTTCCTCATATCTCTTTCCTCTGATCAGTCGTTCACCAGCACATCCTCAAACTCCAGACAGGTGACCAGCTCATAGTTTACCATCTGCACAATCTGGCAGACCGCAACCTCCGCATCCATAAACTCCCGCACCACCGGATCGATGTATAGATCCTCATACTCCTTCATCAGGCGCTCCGACTCGGCGAGCAGATCAGCCGTCCCGCCGGAATTCTGCATCAGATAGTTTTTCTTGCGGAACTCCTGCAGGCGGTGAAACTTCTCCGGGTACTCCTGCACCCTGCGGTGGGCGTCCTGATAGCGGCAAAACGCGTCCGACTTTTGCAGCACCCGGATAAACTCATCCAGACTCTCCTTTATCTCCTGCATTGTACTGACTAAACCTCCATGATAATCGGGATAAGCATCGGGCGGCGCTTGGTCTTCTTCCAGACAAAATCGCCCAGATCGTCGCGGATCCCCGACTTGATCTTGCCCCAATCCGTGACATGCCGGTCAACCAGACGGCCAACCGTCTCATTCACAACCTGTTGCGCCTCCTCCATCAGGCTCTCCGACTCGCGCACGTAGACAAAACCGCGGGATACGATATCCGGCCCCGCCAGAAGCTGTCCGCTGCCCGACTCCAGCGTCAGAACCACAATGATGATGCCGTCCTCCGCCAGATGCTGACGGTCGCGCATGACAATGTTTCCTACATCCCCGATTCCGAGGCCGTCCACAAAGACCGATCCGTGGGGAACCGTTCCCACCACCTCCGCGCCATCCTCGTCGATCTCTAAGACATCGCCGGAGGAGAGCATGAGAATATGATCCTTGTCAATCCCAAGCCCGGCCGCGAGATGCGCCTGCGCCTTCCGGTGCTTGAACTCTCCGTGAATCGGGATCGCGTACTTCGGCTGCAGGAGCGAGTAAATCAGCTTCAGTTCCTCCTGGCAGGCGTGCCCCGAAACATGAGTATCCTGAAAGATCACATCTGCGCTCTTCCGGTACAGCTCGTTGATGATCCGGGAAACCGCCTTTTCGTTTCCGGGAATCGGATTCGAGCTGAACACGATCAGGTCGTTGGGCGTGATTTTTACTTTTTTATGTGTTCCGATCGCCATCCGCGACAGCGCGGCCAGCGGCTCACCCTGGCTACCGGTGGTGATCAGCACCATCTTCTCGGCCGGGTAATTCTTCATGAGATCCTCGTCGATCAGCGTGTTGTCGGGGATATCCAGATATCCCAGCTCGGACGCGATGGTGATGATATTTACCATGCTACGCCCCTCGACGACAACCTTTCGCCCGAACTTGTAGGCCGTATTGATGACCTGCTGCACCCGGTCCACATTGGACGCAAAGGTGGCGACGATAATGCGCTGCTTTTTGTGATCGGAAAAGATATTCTCAAAAACTCTGCCGATCCCGCTCTCCGTCATCGTAAAGCCGGGGCGTTCCGCATTCGTGCTGTCGCACATCAGCGCCAGAACTCCCTTTTTCCCGAGCTCGCCGAAGCGCTGCAGGTCGATCGCGTCCCCGTAGACCGGCGTGTAATCCACCTTGAAGTCGCCGGTGTGGACGACAATCCCCGCCGGCGAGTAGATCGCCAGCGCCGCTGCATCCTGTATGCTGTGATTCGTCTTGATAAACTCCACGCGGAAATCGCCCGCATTGATGTGCTGCCCATAGTGGACGACCTTTCTGCGCACCTTGTCCAGAAGATTGTGCTCCTCCAGCTTGTGCTCGATCAGAGCGTTGGTCAGCCGGGTGGAATAGATTGGCGCGTTGACCTCCAGAAGCACATAGGGGAATGCCCCGATGTGATCCTCGTGTCCGTGTGTAACAAAAAATCCCTTTACTTTCTCAATGTTGTCCTGCAGATAAGTAATCACCGGGACACAGCAGTCGATTCCGTACATGTCGTCCTCGGGAAATGCCAGTCCGCAGTCCACCACAATAATACTGTCCCCGTACTCAAAGGCAGTAATATTCATCCCGATGGCCTCCAGTCCGCCAAGGGGTATGATCCGCAATTTTGAATTGTTTTTTTTCTGCAAAAAATATACCTCCAGATAAATAATTTCCGTTCTGATAAAGAGCCCGCAGCAGAAGCAGGCTGTCTCTCTACTGACAGTCGAAATC
>JAJQBM010000118.1 GCA_021203285.1 Clostridiales bacterium
TATTGGCGTGATTGTGCTCCTTTACCAACCGTGCCGTGACCGGCTCCGAGCAGACAGCGGCGCGGACACCGTGAATCTTGTTGGCGGCAATGGAGATCCCTACGCCGGTTCCGCAGATCAGCACGCCGCAATCCACTTCACCGTCCGCAACCATTCGACCCGCTTTTGCTCCATACTCCGGATAGTGACAGCTCGTCGAATCCTGCGTTCCCACATCGATCACCTCGTGTCCGAGACTCTCCAGATATGCCTTGATCTCCAGCTTCATATCCACAGCCGCATGGTCATTGGAAATGACAATTTTCATGATTTTCCTCCCTCGTGTTTATTTTCTGTTATGAAATCCTGTGTTTTCTTCCCGGAAAAACTCTCCGCGCGCAGTGTCCGGATGGTGTTTCCGGTATCTTCGGTAAAATAAGAGCACGATCGCTTCAAGCCTCCGCTTAAACACAATCTGAATTTCTTCCTTCCAGTATATGTACTTTACCATGATTGTCGGAATGCCTGTCCGGTTCGCGCCGAAAATATCGGTAAAAATCTGGTCTCCGATAAAAATCGTACTTCCCTCATCCGTACCCATGAGCTCCATGGCGCGCCGGTATCCCTCCGTCGACGGCTTGTGCGCATCGAAGATATACCGGACACGGACAACATCGTTAAACATTTTCACCCGCGACTCATCATTGTTCGAGAGCAGGCAGCAGCAAAATCCCAGCTCTTTTAAATGGTCAAACAGTGCGATCGCCTTTTCATCGGCCGGCGCCCCGTGCGTGACGAGCGTATTGTCGATATCGAAAATCAGTCCGCGGTAGCCGTCTGCATAGAGGCTGTCAAAATCAATCCGGTACGCGGAATCCACATAGATATCGGGATAAAATTTCTGAAACATCCCTAATTATCCTCATTGTCCAGCATCTTTTTCAGCTCATTGACAAAGGTATTGACATCTTTGAACTCACGGTAGACCGAGGCAAAACGGACATAGGCGACGGTCTCAAGGTCTTTCAGCTTATCCATGACCATTTCCCCGATCACACTGGTCGGAATCTCCTTGTCCGCCTGACTGTAAATCTCCGTCTCCACCTCATCCACCAGATTTTTAATCTGATCCGCGGAGATGTGGCGCTTGTGGCAGGCGCGGAGGACGCCCGCTTCGATCTTAGACCGGTCGTAGCGTTCCCTTGTATTATCCTTTTTGATGATCATCAGCGGAATGGTCTCAACCTTTTCAAAGGTTGTAAACCGCTTTCCGCAATCATCACAGTTTCTCCGGCGACGGATCGCGGTATTGTCGTCCGCCGGTCTGGAGTCGATCACGCGCGTATTGTCGCTGCTGCAATATGGACATCTCATGATAAATCCAACACTTTTCTCTATAGCTTGTGCAAAATACTGTCCACACAGACATCGACCAGAATCACATCCGGGCCGATGCGGACAATCCGATCCCAATCGACAATGTATTCACTGTCGCCGCCGATCAGGCGAAAATACTTTGCCGGGCCGCGGATTTCCAGCGCACGAATTTGTCCCTTGCACTCGTCAAAAATCAGGTCGCTGACACAGCCCAGACACTTTCCGTCCGAGATGTTGACGACTTCCTTTTTAGAAAATTCACAGAACCGCATAGAAAAATCCCGTTTTTCTTATTCTATGCAATTATACGTTAAAGCGGAACAGGATCACATCCCCGTCCTGCACAATGTATTCCTTTCCTTCCAGTCTGACCAGTCCCTTTTCCCTTGCCGCCGCAAGAGATCCGCAGTCCAGCAGGTCTCTGTAATTGACTACCTCTGCACGGATAAATCCTCGTTCAAAATCGGTGTGGATTTTTCCGGCGGCCTGCGGAGCCTTCGTTCCCTTCTTGATCGTCCATGCACGGCTTTCGTCCTCTCCGGCGGTCAGAAAGCTCATCAGGCCGAGCAGACTGTAGCTGGCTGCGATCAGCTTCTCCAGACCGGACTGAGCGATCCCCAGCTCCTCCAGAAACATCTCCCGCTCCTCGTCCTCCAGCTCGGCCATCTCCGCCTCGATGCTGGCACAGAGGGCAAAGACCTCGCTTCCCTCCGCCGCAGCCATCTCGCGGACAGCGCGGACGCCGTCGTTGGACGCACCGTCGTCGGCCAGATCGTCTTCCGAGACATTCGCGGCGTAAATCACCGGCTTTGCAGTCAGGAGATTGTACGATGAAAACCATTCCTGATCATCCTCGTTTTCTCCGATCTCAAAGGATTTGGCAGGTTTTCCATCTTCAAGATGAGCTTTGATCCGCTTTAAGAGGTCCTCCTCCCGGGCAGCCTTCTTGTCCATCCGGGCAGTCCGTCCCACTTTGGCGAGACGGCGCTCCAGAATCTCCAGATCCGAGAAAATCAATTCAAAATTAATCGTCTCGATATCGCGCACCGGATTTACACTGCCGTCCACATGGATGACATTCGGATCCTCAAAGCAGCGCACCACATGGACAATCGCATCCACCTCACGGATGTTGGCAAGAAACTGATTGCCGAGTCCCTCTCCCTTGCTGGCGCCTTTCACCAGACCGGCGATATCCACAAACTCGATGACCGCCGGCGTCACTTTCTTTGAGTGATACATCTCGCCGAGAAGACGGATCCGCACGTCCGGAACGGCCACGATGCCGACGTTCGGGTCAATCGTGCAGAACGGATAGTTTGCCGACTCCGCTCCCGCCTTCGTCAAAGAGTTAAATAAGGTGCTTTTTCCAACATTGGGTAATCCGACGATGCCTAATTTCATTTTATGTTATACCTCTCTTGCAACCATTTTTATTTTCCGGGGTCTGACCCCATAACATCCTGTACTTTTACACGGATCCGCTGCAGCGCATTGTCAATGGACTTCTGCGGTTTCTGCATCCGGTCTGCGATCTGGCGGTAATTCATCCCCTCCAGATAATCATCCAGAACGGCCTGTTCCATCGGACTGAGCCTTGCCTTGATTCTGGAGCGAAAATCCTCCACGCTCTCCTGATCGATCAGCATCTGCTCCGGATCCGGCGCGTAGGCCGTCTCCGCCGTTCCGACAGTTCTCTCCGGATGCGTCTCATCTCCGACAGAGAGGGAGATATAGGCGTTTAACGGACCGTGTTTTTTTCGCGAGGCCAACTCGATTGCCGTATAAATCTGCCGATTGATGCAGAGCTCCGCAAAGCGGAAAAAGCTGCCCGCCCCCTCATCATAATCACGGATTGCTTTAAAAAGGCCGATCATCCCC
>JAJQBM010000023.1 GCA_021203285.1 Clostridiales bacterium
CATCAGCGCACGGTTCGCGTCGTCATTCTGCAGGAACGGAATCAGCGCCGTCGCAACGGAGAAAACCATCTGCGGCGAAACATCCATATAGTCAAACAGACTGCGCTCGTATTCCTGTGTCTCCTCGCGATAACGGCCGGAGACCATCTTGCGGACAAAATAGCCATTCTCATCCAGCTGCTCACTGGCCTGCGCGACATGGTAATTGTCCTCCTCGTCGGCAGACATGTAGACTACCTCCTCCGTGACACGCGGGTTTTTCGGATCGGATTTGTCGATCTTGCGGTACGGCGCCTCCACGAAGCCGTACTGATTGATCCGCGCATAGGACGCCAGCGAGTTGATCAGGCCGATATTCGGTCCCTCAGGCGTCTCGATCGGGCACATTCTCCCGTAATGAGAGTAGTGGATATCGCGAACCTCAAAGCCTGCACGATCTCTCGACAGACCGCCCGGCCCAAGTGCGGAAAGACGGCGCTTGTGCGTCAGCTCTCCCAGCGGGTTATTCTGATCCATAAACTGTGACAGCTGGGAGGATCCGAAGAACTCCTTCACTGCCGCGGTCACCGGCTTGATATTAATCAGGCTCTGCGGGCTGATCGTCTCCAGATCCTGTGTCGTCATCCGCTCGCGAACGACCCTTTCCAGTCTGGACATACCGATGCGGTACTGATTCTGCAACAGCTCTCCGACCGCACGGATCCGACGATTTCCGAGGTGATCTATATCGTCGTCATTCCCGATGCCGTACTCCAGATGCATATTATAGTTGATCGAAGCCAGAATATCCTCTCTCGTGATGTGCTTCGGAATCAGGTCATGGATATTCCGACGGATCGCCTCCTTGATCTCATCCAGCGTCTCATTCTCCTTCAGAATCTGCGCCAGAACCGGATAATACACCAGCTCTGTCACGCCGACCTCCTTCGGATCCACGTCGACAAAGCTCGTAATGTCTACCATCATGCTGGAGAGCACGCGGACATTGCGCTCCTCCGTCTGGATCAGGACATAGGGGGTCGCCGTATTCTGGATACGGTCCGCCATCTCACGGTCCACAGTCACACCCGCCTCGGCAATCACTTCGCCTGTGGAGGGATCCACGACATCCTCTGCAAGCACATGCCCGGCAATGCGGTTGCGGAACATCAGCTTTTTGTTGAATTTATACCGGCCGACCTTCGCAAGGTCATATCTTCTGGGATCAAAGAACATCGCCATGATCAAGCTCTCCGCGCTCTCGACGGAAAGGGGCTCACCCGGACGGATCTTCTTGTACAATTCAAGAAGGCCCTCCTGATAATTCGTGGCAACATCCTTGCCAAAGCTGGCCAGAATCTTCGGCTCCTCGCCGAAAAGATCCAGAATCTCCTGATTGGTGCCGACACCCATTGCACGGATCAAAACCGTGATCGGCACCTTGCGGGTCCGGTCTACACGCACATAGAAAACGTCATTGGAATCTGTCTCATACTCCAGCCACGCACCGCGATTGGGAATAACCGTACAGGAATATAATTTCTTTCCGAGCTTATCATGTGTAATCCCGTAATAAATGCAGGGAGAGCGAACTAATTGGCTGACAATTACGCGCTCTGCGCCGTTTATCACGAAAGTACCCGTCTCTGTCATCAACGGCAGATCACCCATAAAGATCTCGTGCTCATTGATTTCATCTGCCTCTTTGTTGTAAAGCCGTACCTTGACTTTCAAAGGGGCCGCGTAGGTCGCATCACGTTCCTTGCACTCCGGAATAGTGTATTTTACATCATCCCGGCAGAGCTTAAAGTCCGTGAATTCCAGGCTCAAATGACCGCTGTAATCCGCGATCGGGAAAATATCATCAAATACTTCCCGGAGTCCTTCACTCAAAAACCAGTTGTATGAATTCTTCTGGACCTCGATCAGGTTCGGCATCTCCAAAACCTGCTTCTGTCTGGAATAACTCATACGCGTTACATTTCCGTTTTTGACCGGACGTATCCTGTTTTTTTCCATAGACGTTTCACCTCTCGTTATATTTTTGTATGATTCAGATCCCAGTGTATTGAAACGTACCATTGCATCGGCATATGGGCGCGAAAAGGGCGCACGACACCCATGAAACCGCAATAGTGCATTTACCATAATATCACAGCAGTTTTTGAGGGTCAAGAGATAATTTTAGAAAAATTGCAGAAATGTTTGACGATTATCGCGAGAAAAACCTGATGAGAAACAGAACAGGAGGCCGCAGGAAATAGATACCCGCATGCCTCCCGAAATGCTTTCATCACAATGAAGAAGCGATGATTACTTTAATGTAACCTTTGCGCCCTCAGCCTCAAGCTTTGCCTTGATGTCCTCAGCCTCAGCCTTCTCAATGCCTTCCTTAACCGGCTTCGGAGCCTCGTCTACAACCGCCGTCGCCTCTTTCAGGCCAAGACCGGTTACCTCACGGACAACCTTGATAACCTTAACCTTGTTCGGGCCAACCTCTGTCAGCTCAACGGTGAACTCGGTCTGCTCCTCAGCCTCAGCGGCCTCGCCGCCGGCTGCTGCTACGGCAACACCCGCTGCTGCGGATACGCCGAACTCTTCCTCACATGCCTTAACAAGATCGTTTAACTCTAATACGGTAAGCTCTTTGATTGCTTCGATAAACTCAGCGGTAGTTAATTTTGCCATTTTTGTTTCCTCCTGATATTTTTATTTTCTTAAATTTTCGGTCTACGCTTCGCTTGCGTTCGCCAAGTTGCTTTCGGTCTCGGTCTCTTCAACTGCGCTTGCACCCGCCGCGCTGCCGCCGGTCTCGGCGATCTGATTGATCACGCGGGCGAAGTTCGCGATCGGTGACTGCAGACTGCCAAGCAGCTTGCCAAGCAGCTCATCTCTGGACGGAACAGCGGATATCGCCTGCATGCCCTTCGCATCATAGAAGCCTCCTTCTACCACGCCGGCCTTGATCTCAAGCCGGTCTGCTGTCTTTGCAAACTTTGCGAGAATTCTCGCAGGAGCCGTCGCATCGTCCTTTGAAATCGCGATTGCGCTCGGTCCCTCGAGAACCGGATCCAGCGCCGCAAAATCAGTTCCCTCAAACGCGCGCTTCATCAGTGTATTCTTATATACTTTATAAGTAATACCCGCTTCACGCAGCTCTTTGCGCAGCTGTGTATCCTCTGCAACCGTAAGTCCGCGGTAATCAACTACCACGACAGACTGTGCGTCGTCAACATTTGCAGCAATTTCCTGTAC
>JAJQBM010000193.1 GCA_021203285.1 Clostridiales bacterium
TTTCTGGCACTCCAGATCATACAGCTTCGCGCGCAGAACCTTCAGCGCCTTATCCTTGTTTTTCAACTGCGATTTCTCATCCTGACAGGAGATAACGATTCCCGTCGGGATATGGGTCAGACGGACAGCGGAATCCGTCGTGTTGACGCACTGACCGCCGTTTCCGGACGCGCGGAAGACATCAAACTTACAATCATTCAGGTCGATCTGAACATCGACCTCCTCCGCCTCCGGCATGATGGCCACCGTGATCGTGGATGTATGGATCCGTCCGCCGGACTCCGTCTCCGGAACACGCTGTACCCGGTGGACACCGGACTCATATTTTAAGACGGAATATGCACCCTGCCCGGTCACCATAAAACTAACATATTTCATGCCGCCAATCCCGATCTCATCCACATCCATGGTCTCGACCTTCCACCGTCTGGACTCGGCGTAATGCACATACATGCGGTAAATCTCCGCCGCGAACAGCGCCGCCTCGTCCCCTCCGGCTCCGGCACGGATCTCCACGATGACATTGCGGGAATCGTTCGGATCTTTGGGAAGCAGCAGGATCTTCAGCTTCTGCTCCAGCTCTTCCACTCTGGCCTTTGACTCGTTCAGCTCCTCCTTCGCAAGCTCACGCAGCTCCTCATCTGACTCTTCCTGAAGCATCGTCAGGCTGTCGTCGATATTTTCTTTGCATTTCTTATACTCTTTATAGGTCTCAACTACAGGCGCAAGCTCTCCCTGCTCCTTCATCAGAGCCTGAAACCGCTTCGTATCGCTTGCCACATCGGGCTCGCTGAGCAGATTCAGAAGCTCCTCGAAACGCAGCAGCGCCTGGTCTAATTTATCAAACATCTCATACTCTCCTTATTATCTATTCGTTACGATTCACGGTTCTTCCCCGTACAACGCGGTTCAGCCCCGCCAGATCCGGAATCACTTCGACATCGGAAAATCCGTTTTCTCTCATCAGCTCCGAGACATCATCCCCCTGATTCCAGCCGATCTCAAACAGCAGCCATCCTCCCGGCAAAAGAAAATCGCGGCATTCCCGCGCAATTCGCCGGTAAAATTCCAGACCGTCCTCCTCCCCGTCCAGTGCCAGCATCGGTTCGTGATCCCGAACCTCCGGCATCAGCGAGGGAATCTCCCCGCTTGGGACATAAGGCGGATTGGAGACAATCATGTGAAAAGCTCCGCTGATCTCTGAAAAGAGGTTGCTCTCTGTGAAATGAACCTCTGCGCGATTGACCGCCGCATTCCCCTTTGCCACGGCAAGCGCCTCCGGGGAAACATCGGAAGCCCAAACGGCAGCCTGCGGACACAGCGTTTTTAAGCACACCGCAATACACCCGGAACCCGTGCAGAGATCCAGAACGCGGGGGTTTTGAATCTGCGCGGCATCCTCCGCCGCTGTCCATCCGCGAAGAATCTCCAGTGCCTGTTCCGCCAGAAGCTCCGTGTCCTGACGCGGGATGAGCACATGCTCATTGACCTCAAACGGCAATCCCATAAACTCCTGCACTCCGGTCAGATGCTGAAGCGGAATGCGCCGGCACCGCTGTCCGACCAGCTCCCGGTATTTTGCCGCGAAATGCTCCGGTATCTCCTCCCCCTGACGGAGAAGGTAGCTGCCAAGGCTCATCCCACAGGCATATTCCATCAAAAAGCCGCTCTCCGCCGACTCATTCTCCACGCCTGCCGCCCGCAGCCGTTCGGCCGCCCATGTGCGGATCGCTCGGTATGTCATAGTTTACTCCGTCCGCGCATCCGAACGCTCCTCCCCGCGGACCTCATACACAAAGGTCCGCCAGTCAAAGACCGCCTCCACGGACGCAATCCCGACCTCGATCATCTCATCGTCCGGCTCGCGCACCGTCAGGCGCTGCATCCACAGGCCGGGCTTGCTCAAAATCTGAACAACCCGGTTGTCCGTCCTCCCTGCCAGCCGCAGAAGCTCATAGGAGAAGCCGGCGATCACCGGAATCAAGAGCAGGCGGATCACCACACGAAGCACATGGGAATCCACACGGATAAACAGATATAAAATAATGCTGATCACAACGACAAAAACCAGAAAGCTGGTTCCGCAGCGCTTGTGCTCCTTTGAACAGCCCCGCACATTGTCCACCGTCAGGTCCAGTCCGTGCTCGATACAGTTGATACACTTATGCTCCGCCCCATGGTACATAAATACCCGTTGGATATCCTCCATGCGCGAGATCAAAAAGATGTAAGCGACGAAAATCACCAACCGCAGAACTCCCTCGAAGACTGCCACAATGTTGGCATTCTCCGTGACAAACCGCTGGAACACCTGTGAAAGGTAATACGGCAGAAGGATAAAAATCGCCACCGCCAGAATAATGGAAAAGACGACGGTCCCGCCCATCAGCGCCTTCTCGGCGCGCTCCTTTTTCGCCGGATCCTTCTCCGCCTTCTTCGGCTCCTCATCCTCGAAAAACGAAGCTGAATACATCAGGGTGGACATTCCCAGCACAAGGGAGTCGATAAAGCTCAGAACGCCCCGAACCAGCGGAATTTTGTTCCATTTCTCATCAAAAAGCGTTGCCTTATTTTCCTCAACCTTTACATCAATCTCATGGTCAGGCTTGCGCACCGCGACAGCGTAATTGCGCCCGTTCCGCATCATGACGCCTTCCATGACGGCCTGCCCGCCGATTCCTGAGTATTTCATGAAAAAACCTCCTTACAAAAACGAGCCTCCGGAAATACTTCCGAGCGCAACATTCGCCGTGGGCGAGACTGTCACGCAGGAATATGACCGGAGGCTGGCTCTTTCATTCATCTGCTATTTTAAGCCATATTTACGATTGAACTTGTCAATACGTCCGCGAGCCTGCGCAGCTTTCTGCTGGCCTGTGTAGAACGGATGGCATTTGGAACAAATCTCAACGTGGATGTCCTCCTTCGTCGAACCTGTCACAAAAGTATTGCCGCAGTTGCAGGTCACAGTCGCCTGATAATAATTCGGATGTATATCTGCTCTCATCAATCTCACCTCTCATACCAGATTTCTTTGTACCTCTGCCGTCACAGCGCATCTGCTACGAAGCTCTGCGAACCGACCTGTCGAAGTACAATAAGCCTGTTAATACACAACGCATGTATTATAGCACGCCGAAATTTTGAATGCAAGACGTAATATCTATTTATTAATAAGGAGTTCCGGTGACGGACCTGCGTTATAATTTCGCG
>JAJQBM010000022.1 GCA_021203285.1 Clostridiales bacterium
AGGTAAAAATAAACAGAAGAAAAATTTGATTTCGGAAAAATCCATTTATTTTTTGTGCAAAATTTCGGGCAAGGCCGTTTGAAGACTTGAAAAAAAGTTGACATCAGACACACAGTGATGTAAAATGCATGCGATTGGGCAGGCAGAGACCGGAATCGGTCAGGATGCTGTGTCAATTTATCATATAAAGTAGGATTTTATCATGGCAATAAAAAAGGCAAATGATACCGTAGATACAACTATTACGAATGAAGAGGTTGTATACGCGGAGACGAAGAAGGCGGAGGCGAAGGAGGCCAGCGCAAAGGCGAAGGCTGCTGCAAAAGAGGCTGTAAAGAAGAGCGCCGAGGCAACGACGGCCGCTACCAAGGAGGCCGCGAAGGAAGTCGCGAAAAAGACCAAAAAGGTGACAAAGAAGGCTGTGGATACCACGAAGGAAAAGGCCGGGAAGGCGGTTGCTTCCACAAAGAAAGCGGTAAAGGAGTCCGCAGAGACAACCAAGCACAAATACACCAGAAAGCCGGTGAAAAACGTAGTTGTCCAGTACATGGGTGAGGAAATCAGCGAAGAAGAACTCACAGAGAGAGCGCTCGCGCAGTTTGCGGCGACCGAGGAGACCGTAACGGTCAAGACGATTACGCTCTACATCAAGCCGGAGGATCAGGCTGCGTATTACGTGATCAACGATCAGTATACCGGAAGGGTCAGCTTCTAAGGTTTCAGACAGATTTAAAATGGCGTGCACTACGGAGAATTTGTTTCCCGGTAATGCACGCCTTTTTCTAGGTCAATTCATACTTCGCGCGCTCTTTATGTACATGCTCCGCTACCTTGTGACCGCCGCGCCGATCCAGCCATGTAGCAATGCCGACCCAGACCAGCACCGGAATGCAGGCATAGATACTGTGCAATCCCCATACCCTCATACAAAACCAGCAGTAGACGACACCGGCGTGAAAACAGAGGAGCGTTCCGCCGAAAAACCGGAAGCGCGAAAGCTGCGCCGGGTCATGGTCACAGAGGTATTCCGTCAGACCGGCAAAACACTGACGCGTATTGTTCGTAGAAAAACCGTGGCACTGTTATACCCGGAAGCATTGGTGTAGGCCAGCCACTGGACGGCCGCCGCAAAAAACATGGGGTACAGCGCCAGCACCGCATCGGCATCGGCCGGAATCTGCGCAAGCACCAGACAGGCGATAAGATCAACCACGACGGCCAGATACCGGAAATCCCGCTCCTTAAAATAGCGCGAAATCCATGTGGCAAAGACAATGCCGCTGATGTAAACGGCGGCGGCGCCCAGACGAACACAAAACTCCTGTCGGGAGCCCTCCAGCCCCGCCACAAACAGATAGATCAGATTGGCAGTAGCCGAGGAGCCAAAGGTGGCGCTCCGGTTTAACAGCGCATAGACGCCGAAAAAGCCGCCGACAATGGCTATGCTGTGATGAGCGACCGCCGCGCGGCGTTCCTGTTTCAACATAATGCAAAACCTCTTTTCCTGTGTATCACACTTTATCACAGCGCAGCCGCAGGCATCAGCCATGTCTGCCTGTTGTATGGCACCAGTTCAGATGACATACAGATCACAATCCCCGGCTGCACTTTCAGATGCAGTTTCTCCAATACCTTAAAGTTTTTATCAGGATGCACGGGAGATTTACTCTTTTTTATTTCAATCGGGTAAAGATTCTCTCCCTCCACAACCAATAAATCCACTTCTTTCTTGTCTATATCCCTGTAAAAATACAGGTTTGGCCTCTTTCCCGCGTTATAATAGCTTTTGACAATTTCCGTGACAACATATGTCTCAAAAAAAGCCCCGTCCATGGCACCGTTTTCTATCGTTTCCGCCGTCGGCCACCGGCACAGGTAAGCCGCAAGCCCCGTATCCATAAAATAAAATTTCGGAGTCTTCACCAGTCGGCTGGTAATATTGGTAAAATAGGGACGAAGAATATAAATCACCCCGGAACGCTCCAGAATCGTCACCCATGCCTTTGCAGTCGGCGCAGAAATGCCTACTGCTGACGCAATTTCCTCATAGCGCAATTCCTGTGATGTGCGGGCAGCCATAAAGACCAAAAAGTCATAAAACGCATTCAGTTTGCCCACCTGTGCCAGATCTTTGATATCCCTCTCTATATAAGTATTGACATAATCCATATAGAAACGCTCTCTGTCTATTCCCGTAGTGATCAGACGCGGCATTCCTCCCTGAAAAATACGCTCATATATCTGGTGAACATCCTTCGGAACAGAATCACGCATTCGTTCCCGTAAAGAATCCAATAACGGATGAAACACCTGCGCCGGCCGTTTTTCTATCTCCGATGCGGATAAGCCGGATAGGTCAAACACCGCCACTCTCCCGGCCAGCGAATCAGAAACATCTTTCATCATGGCAAACTTTTGTGATCCGGTCAGCCAGTACATGCCGCCGGTTTCCTCCCCATTTAACGCCGCTTCATCCACAATCCGCTTCATTTCCAATAAAAGCGAAGGTACCCTCTGGAATTCATCAATCAAAAGCGGTACACCATATGTCTCAAAAAACAGCCCGGCATCCTGCTCTGCCAGACGTCTCGCATTCATGTCATCCATCGTGACATATCTGCGTTCCTTCACTCTCAAATGATTCAGCATGGTTGACTTCCCAACCTGTCTCTGCCCGCAGACCATCACCACAGGGTAATATTTTGACGCTTCCAATATCTGTGTCTCTAAATGTCGGTCGATATACATGGCTCTGCCTCCCATCCTGTTTTCAATATTCCCGTGACAGATCTTTCTATGCAAAACCCGAGTAAAATAAAATCTGATTTTATTTTACTCGGGTTTTTACAGAGTGTCAATGCGTTTTTTATTTCAATTTCAAATACAAAATGCGGCATAGAGCGGAACAGTCTTTTTTCCGTCCTCAAAGCCGAAGTTCCTTTCCTGCAAAACTCTCATTTTGTAAACGAATGAGCGTAAAACCATTTCCGGCCTTGCGCTCGATTAATTTAGAATAATACAGTTTTATCACTTTTATTTTCTGTGCCAACGGCACCACCATCTATGCACGAATTGACTCCGGATCAATCCCGTTCTCTTCTAACAGCTTCCGCATACGGGACAACTCAACAACCAATTGCCCCCGCTCCTCTGACCATTGCTCTTTCTCCTCCGTCAACTGCTCTTTTTCTTCT
>JAJQBM010000247.1 GCA_021203285.1 Clostridiales bacterium
TTTTTATACAGCGCACGATTATAATAACCTATATAACTGGTAAGACCAGACGAGAGGAAGGAGAAGGCGATGAATATCGTAGTCTGTATCAAACAGGTGCCGGGTACCAGTCAGATGGAAATTGACGAGACGACCGGCGTGTTAAAGAGAGATGGTGCTGCGGCAAAAATTAACCCGTATGATCTGTACGGTCTGGAGGCAGCGCTTCGTCTGCGTGAGACATATGGCGAAACGGTGACAGCCGTCACAATGGGACCGCCGCAGGCGGAAGTCATGATGAAGGAAGCTTATATGATGGGTGTGGACGATGCCTATGTATTCACGGACCGGGTATTTGCCGGAGCGGATGTGTTGGCGACATCATACACGCTGGCGCAGGGCATCACCTCGGTCTGCGGTGATTTTGATATTATTGTCTGCGGAAAGCAGACGACGGACGGAGACACTGCGCAGGTCGGACCTGCCATGGCAGAGTATCTGCATATTCCCTGTGCGGCATGGGTCAGTGAGATCGGGGAGATCCGGGGGGACACGATCATGGTAGGACAGGATTTTGTCAACGTGAAGCAGCGGGCAGCTATGAAGCTTCCCTGCTTGATTACAGTGGAAAAGGATCTCTATACGCCCAGACTTCCGTCGTATCGATTGAAAGCGGCGAGTAAGGATCGGAGTGTACATATGATCACGTTTGCGGATTTTAAGGATCAGGTAAAAGAACACTACGGACTGAAAGGTTCCGCTACTTCTGTGGAACGGATTTTTCCGCCGGAAACACATGACGGTCAGATATACATGACAGGCACTGTTCCGGAAATGGCGGAAGAGCTGGCGGATTTGTTCTCCGCGCGGAAGTATATATAGGAGGGAGAGGAAATGGCGGAGTTATTTTTTCATCAGGAAAAGTGTATTTTGTGCGGACAGTGCGTGGAGCAATGTCCTTTTGGAGCTCTTGAGATTAAAAACGAGAAAATAGAGGTCAATGCTTCCTGCAAAATGTGTAAGCTGTGTGTGAAATCATGTCCGGCTGGGGCGATTTTCATGGTGGAAACGGAGGCGCGACAGACAGTTGACAAGAACGCATGGAATGGCATCATGGTATTTGTGGAGCAGGAGGAGACCGGTGTTCATCCGGTGGCCTTTGAACTGCTTGGGAAAGCAAAGGAGCTCGCAGGGAAAATCCATCATCCGGTGTACGCCGTGATTATCGGTGATGAGTCCGTTCGGGGGCAGGCACAGGAACTGCTTTCCGGCGGTGCGGACAAGGTTTTCGTCTATGCGCATCCGGAGCTTAAGAACTTCCGCGGGGATGACTATACAAACGTAATGGAGGATTGCATCAATCGGATTCAGCCTGCGGTGGTGCTGGTGGGAGCCACATCTTTGGGGCGGTCTCTGGCACCGGCCTGCGCGACCCGTTTCCGCACCGGGCTGACGGCGGATTGCACCATGCTTGACATAAAGGAAAACACCGATCTAGTTCAGATTCGTCCGGCATTCGGCGGAAATATCATGGCGCAGATTATCACGACAAATACGAGGCCGCAGTTTGCCACGGTGCGGTATAAGGTGATGAATGCGGCTGAACGAACAGAGCCCCGCGGGGAGATCGTGGATTGCGAGGTGACAGAGGCTATGCTGCAGTCCGGTATGGAGATCATCAGTACCGAGATTATTGAGCGAACAAAATCCATCGAAGAGGAAGATGTGCTTGTGGTTGCCGGCAGGGGCGTGAAAAAGCAGGAGGATCTGGAAATGCTGCGTCAACTGGCAGAGGCACTCGGAGGTCAGCTTGCTACCACCCGCCCTCTGGTGGAAAAGGGATGGAGCGATGTGACGACGCAGATCGGCCTTTCCGGAAGAACCGTGAAGCCGAAGTTGATTATCACATGCGGCGTGTCCGGCGCGGTGCAGTTTGCAGCGGGGATGGACGGTTCCGAGTGTATCGTATCCATCAATACAGACGCAGAGGCACCCATTTTTAAGATTGCAAACTACTGTATCACGAAGGATCTGTATGAGGTTGTGCCGGAGCTGATCCGGGCTGTGGAAGAGAAGAATATCAACAGGAAGTAAATACAGTGATTGGAGGGAATATGGATTATCAGGTAATCACGCCGGAGGGCGTGGAATATTTAAGAAAAATAACCTCGCCGGAGCGCGTCTTTTACGGGGAGGAGATCGAGTATGACTATCACCACGACGAAATGCCGGATCTGAGAACGCATGCGCCGGACGTGGTGGTGCAGGTGATGTCGACCGAGGAGGTATCTTCCGTCATGAAATATGCCTATGAAAACAGAATTCCGGTGACACCGAGAGGAGCCGGAACGGGACTTTCCGGAGGAGCAGTACCGATATACGGAGGGATTGTTCTGAGCACGGAGAAGATGAACCGGATCCTGGAGTGGGATCTGGATACGATGACAGTGGTGGTGGAGCCGGGCGTTTTAGTGATGGAGCTGGCCAATGCCGCTGAGGAGCGCGGGGTCTTTTACCCGCCGGAACCGGGAGAGAAAACGGCATCCATCGGGGAAAATGTGCAGACGAATGCCGGAGGCATGAAGGCGGTCGGATACGGGGTGACGCGTAATTATGTGGTTTCCATGGAGTGTGTATTGCCGAGCGGAAAAATTATGCAGTTCGGGAGCAACGTTGCGAAAAATACATCCGGATATGATATCAAGGATCTGATCGTCGGGTCGGAGGGAACGCTGTGCATCGCCACAAAGCTGCGGATGCGGGTAATTCATCCGCCGAAGGTTTCCTACACGCTGCTGGTACCTTATGATTCACTGGAGGATTGTGTGGGAACCGTACCGAAATTTATCAATTCGGATCTGAATCCGACGGCGATTGAGTATATGCCGAAATCGCTGCTGGATGATGCGGCGTATAATCTGAATAAGATCATGCCTCACAAAACGGCGAACTCTTACCTGATTCTCATGTTTGACGGAATCACTACGGAGGATGTGGAACGGCGGTGTGACCGTGCAGCGGAGATTTGTCTGGAGAATGGGGCGGAGGATGTATTTCTCTGTAATACAGATGAGCGCAAGGAGGCCGTGTGGTCGGTGCGCGGCGCGGCGCTTGAGGCGTTGAACGCTTCCACACCCGATATGGACGAGAGTGATATTGTTGTGCCGAGGAACCGGATTGCGGGCTTCTCGCGTTTTGCCGATACCAAGAT
>JAJQBM010000282.1 GCA_021203285.1 Clostridiales bacterium
GAACGCACGAGGAACTTATGAATATGAGCCCTGTTTATCAGGATATTTATTCTTCACAGATGGCAGAGGGGGCGGCATGACATGGACAGACAGGAAAATCGAGAGAGGACGGCAGGGCAAAGTGTCAACAAAATGAGCCGTGCAAACCGGTTTGCCGAGGTGGAGCATGAGCAGAATGCCGGAGCAACGCTTGCTCGAATCGTGATGTATTTTGCGAAAGAAAAGGGAATGGTCTTTTTCCTGTTTTTCGTTGTTGTTTTTGGTACGGTTTGCGGCATTTTTGCTCCAAGCCTGCAGAGCAGGGTAATTGATATTATTGCGGGGACAGAAATCGGGAATTTTAAACAAACGCTTCTTTTGATGTTCGTTTTATATCTTTTGTATAGTGCGGCACAGCTCGTGCAGGGGATTATCAGTGCACGGCTCAGTCAGCATATTGTCAGGCGGATGCGCGGGGAGCTGTTTGATAAGACTGTAAGTCTGCCGATTCAGTATCTTGACACGCATTCTCACGGTGACATAATGAGCCGGATGACAAACGATATCGAAAACATATCCACTGTTATTTCACAATCGCTACCGTCTCTGTTTTCCAGGATTTTGATGGTCGCCGGTACGGCCTCAATTATGATATGGTATTGCTGGCAACTGGCTCTTTTAAGTATAGCGTCGGTTTTTCTGACATTGTTTGTCACAAGACTTCTCTCGGGAAAAGTGCGTAAATATTCTCGGCAGAGACAGAAAATTCTCGGAAATCTGAATGGTACGGTAGAAGAGATGGTGTCCGGATATCGCACGGTGGTTGCTTATAACCGTCAGGATATTACAAAAGAAGAATTTTATGAGACTGCTGATTCTCTGACAAAGGCAGGGATCCGGACGGATGCTTTGAGCGGCATTATAGGGCCGATTATGAATTGCATTGGTAATATCGGATTTGTGGTTGTTGCAGCCTTTGGCGGATATTTTTCTGTTAAAGGATTGATTTCCGTTGGCGTGATTTCTGCATTCATTGTTTATGCAAAACAGTTTAGCCGTCCGATTAATGAGATTGCACAGATTTACGGACAATTTCAGACGGCGATTGCCGGGGCGGAACGGGTGTTTGCACTATTGGATGAGGAAGAGGAGGATCTGGCGGGAGATTTGCTGCCAGGGGAAGAAGCCGCGGAGGTGACCTTTTACAATGTGAATTTTTCCTATGAAAAGGGAGCGCCTGTGATTCGGGATTTTTCACTGACAGTTCCCTCCGGGAAAAAAGTGGCTCTTGTGTGTGCGACCGGAAGCGGAAAAACAACGGTTGTCAATCTTTTGATGCGTTTTTATGATATTGAAAGCGGAGAAATCAAAATCAATCATCAGAATATCCGGAATATCGCGCGGCAGAGCTTGCGCAAAGATGTGGCAATCGTGCTGCAGGATACGGTTTTATTTTCCGATACGATTCGCAATAATCTGAAGTATGCAAATGAAGATGCTTCAGATGAAGATGTGGAAAGAGCGTTGGCACTCAGTCACTGTGAGGAGATGGTTCGTCTGTTGCCGGACGGCGTCGATACTGTTCTGACCGGTTCCGGTGAAAATATCAGCAGAGGACAGCGTCAGCTTCTCGCCATTGCCCGTGCATTCGTAGCAGATCCGCAGATTTTGATTTTGGATGAGGCGACATCCAATGTGGATACTCGTACAGAGAAGGCAATTCAGGATGCAATGCAGCTCATTATGAGGGATCGCACCAGTATTGTCATCGCACACCGGCTTTCTACAATCCGGGATTCCGATCTTATCGTTGTGATGGATCACGGGAAAATTGCAGAAATCGGAAATCATGAGGATCTACTTGCAAAAAAAGGGAAATATTATGAGCTTTATCTTACACAATATGCGGGAATTGCGACATGATTTTCAGGGCTGGTTTGAGATATTTTTATTTTCTCTTGAGAGTTATTTGTCGTTGGAGTAGAATGGTAGCAGATTGCGGAGGTGATTTCCCATGCGGCAAATGGAATTTAAGATGGAGCGGACCGGTCTTCTGAAGGAGGGAGATATCCTTCCGGTCACAGAGAGCCGCCTGCCCGACACATGGTATTATACGTTGGGGAAGTCCTACGCCATGTCGGCCAACTACTCCTTTCGCGAGCGATTGAAGTCCACGGAGGGGAAAGTGGTCGAGATCAGGGAGACCCCGCGGGGATATTATGTTACGGTAGAGTTTGATGACTAGATGTTACGATTCACGGCTCATCTGGATTTACTGACAGCATCGTCGTGCTTACACAAACATAAGAAACGGAGCGAACCATGAGCGTCGTAGCAACCAGTGTTTTTATTCTTTTTGCCCTGATCTGTCTGGGCTATTTTATCGGAAAAGGGGGCATTATCCACAAGGACAGCATCCCGGATCTGTCGAATCTCGTCCTGATGGTCACAATGCCGGCGACCGTATTCTGCTCGATCATCGACCAGCAGGGTAAGACCAGCTCCGGCCCCTACTGGCAGATCATCGTGGGCGTTGCTCTTTTGCAGGTGCTATCCGGCCTGCTGATGTTTCTTCTGGTAAAACTGATCCGCGTGCCTGAGCAGGATCAGGGGGTCTGGATCTATAGCGCTATGCTGGCAAACAACGGTTTCATGGGATTGCCGTTGGCGCTCTCGGTCTTCGGCAGCGAGGGCATGTTCCTGATGGCGCTCGGCAACGTGATCACGAACCTGCTGATTTTCTCGGCCGGAATCAAGCTGCTGACATGGCACTATGATATCAAAGACCGGATCAGTCTTCGAAAAATGCTTGTAAACAACATCAACATTGCCGTGGTGGTCGGTTTTGTGTTTTTATTAGGTAAGATTCCTGTCCCGGATATCGTGGATCAGCTTTTGGGCTATCTCTCGAATATCACGAGCGGCCTCTCCATGCTGGTGGTGGGACTGTCGCTCTCCCGTCTGGCTTTCCGTGAGGTGTTTCAGGACAAAAAAATGTTTCTGCTGGCGGCGATTCGTTTGCTTGCGATTCCGTTGATCGTTATCGCCGTGCTTGCGGTGCTCCCGTTTGAGATGGATGAACTGACGAGGGATATCCTGATTCTGACGGCGGTGCTGCCGACCTCCTCGGCACAGTCCATGATCACGGAGCAGTATCATACCAATACGACGGCGGCCGGGCGGGCGGTGTTTATCACAACAT
>JAJQBM010000181.1 GCA_021203285.1 Clostridiales bacterium
GGTGTCTACATATATAAAAGATAGTTTTTCGGCGCGGCCTCTGGCGATGGTGCTCTTGCCAGCACCGGCAGGGCCGTCGATTGCGATGTTATAAGTCATTCTTTGTTCCTTCTTTCTATGGATGTACATGAAAATAATTTTAACAGGGTCACAACAAAGTTCCCCTTTTTAAAATTTTTTCATGTACATCCCCCAACAACTATGGCTCCACGAGCATTATGTATGGCGATATGTGACTCAATGAATACTGGCTCCGGCGAGATGCCCGGTTGACCATGCGATCTGGAGGTTGAAGCCGCCCGTGAGTGCGTCCAGATCGAGCATCTCTCCGCAGAGATACAGTCCATGCACGATCCGGGATTCCATCGTCGACGGATTGACCTCGCTGACACGGATGCCTCCTCTGGTGATGATGGCCTCATTCCAGCCGCCGGTTCCCGTGATTGTCCCCGGAAAGTGTTTTAAAACGGTGAGCAGGCACCTGCGCTCCTGCTTTGTAACCGCATTCACTTTTTTTTCGGGATCGATCCCGGACAACTGAATCACCACCGGAATCATCTTTGACGGGAGCAGTTTGCCGAGTGCGTTTTTAAATCGGCGGTTGACATTCTCCGCAAAATCCCGCTGAATACGCAAATCCAACTGTTCCTCCGTCAGGGACGGTTTCAGGTCGATCTCAAAGGTCAGTCCGGAGGAAAAATACCGATCCGGAATCACGCTGCTTGCTGTCAGAACGACCGGGCCGCTGATTCCCTGATGGGTAAACAAAAGCTCGCCGAACTCCTCGTAAACCTTCTTTGTCCTTGCCTGTACCGTGAACCGGATATTCTTAAGGGACAGCCCCTGCAATCGGGGGATATAGTCCTCCGCCGTCAAAAAACCAACAAGCGACGGCCGTGTATCTGTGCAGGTGTGTCCCAGCTTTTTTAAAAGCTCCCATCCGCTCCCGTCGGAGCCAGTGGAGGGATAAGAAACGCCGCCGGTTGCCATGATCACCGCATCGCAGGGGAAGATGATCTCATCATTCCTGCGGTAGCGCAATCCCGTCACGCGGCCGTCCTCTGTCCGGATACCGGTCACCTCCGCGCCGAGGACAATTTTCACATCGGCACGGTGCATCGCCCGCTCCAGCGTCTTTGTCACATCGGAGGCGTGATCAGACTGCGGAAACACCCGGTTCCCGCGTTCTGTTTTCAGAGATAAACCCTGCGTCTCAAAAAAAATCCATCACCGCGCGGCTGTCAAACTGATAGACCGCGCTGTACAGAAACTTGCCGTTTCTCGGGACAGAGGCGAAAAAATCCTCCGTCTTACAGGCATTCGTCAGATTGCACCTGCCTTTTCCGGTGATGTAGATTTTCTTTCCGAGCTTTTCATTGTGCTCAAACAGCGTCACGGCATGTCCCGCAGCGCCGGCCGCACAGGCAGCCATCATCCCTGCGGCCCCGCCGCCGACGACAGCCACGCTACTCATCTTTGTCGTCCCCTATTTTACCGAAGCGCAGCCGGATCGAATCGCCGACGAAATTGATCTCGTCACTCTCGTACACCTGATACTCTCCCCAGATCTGCTCCAGCGTCTCCAGCGAATCCGCCACCTCATCCTGTTTCCGCATACACAGCGCCACAATCAGCGCGTTGATCACACTCAGCGGCGCCACCAGTGAATCCACGATGGAGATCATATCGCTGCTCGCGATCAGATTGCAGGAAGAATAGAGGTTCATCGGAGAATGAACGCTGTCTGTCAGCGTGATCACCTTTGCGTTCCGATTGTTCGCAAACTCCATCGCCTTTAACGTGCGCATGGAGTAGCGCGGAAAGCTGATGCCAATGATCGCGTCCCGATCGCTGATCCGTATCATCTGCTCAAAAAGCTCACTGGAACTGCTGGTCTGGAGCAGATGCACATTCTCAAAAATCAGATTCAGGTAAAAGGACAGAAAGCTTGCCAGCGGCGCGCAGCTCCGGATGCCGACGACGTAGATGTGTTCCGCGTTCATGATGATATCCAAAGCCAGCTCAAAAGCCTCCTGATTGATCTGCTCAATCGTATGTTTTATCTTCTCGGTATCGGACCGCAGAACGGACTCCAGCACCTCAGACTGACTGATTCGCTCACAGGCCACATCCATCCGTTGGGTGGAGTTGAGCTTGTTGCGCACATGCTCCTCAAGGGCTCTCTGGAACTCCGGATAGCCGCGGTAGCCCAGAAAAGACGCGTAACGCACCACAGAAGACTCGCTGACGCCGACCACCTGTCCCAATTTTTCCGCGGTCCAAAAAACCGCCTTGTCGTAATTGTCCGTAATGTAGGCTGAAAGCGCTTTCTGCCCCTTGCTCATGTGGGGATAGCGTTCGTTAATCCGGTTCAGGAGTTCATTTGATTGGTTCATACTATTGCCTCGGAATCGTAAATTTTGACTACACATCTGTATCGTCTTTTCATAAGGTCGTTCAAATAACCATACGAATTCAGTATAGCGGTTTGCGGATAAAAATACAACCGGGATTTTCAGAAATAAGAGAAAAGCAAAATACGGCTTTCACAGTAGAAATATCTGCATCACCCAGTCCATACACAACCGCAGGTCATACCTCTCGACCGACTCCGACAGGGTAATCTCCCGCTCGGCATAGAACACACCGTTCAGGTATATTTTCTCCGATCCGACCGCGGTTCCCGCTGCCGCCGGAGCAGCAACCGATTCCGGCAGGTCATACCGGATATCAACCTCGTCCGTGTCTGAGAGGAAGGCGATGATTGTCTCATCTGTTGTGTGTGCGACGATGGCCTCCGGATGTGTGACGCAGTGATTGCTGACGGTGACGGCATCGGACACCGGAAGCGTCACGGCGGTTTGCCCCTCCGCCAAAATCCGGTCGGAATAGTTTTCCTCCACGTAAGCGACGAGCTGTCTCGCGTCGGACCACTTGTAGTCCCTGTGAGATGGCCAGCCGCAGGCCAGAAGCGCAAACGTGTAGGTATGGCTCCCGCTCCGATAAGCCCCGACATAACAATAGCCCGCCTTGGCGGTGAATCCCGTCTTTCCGCTGAGCGCACCGTCCATCATTTAAAGAAGCGAATTGTGGTTGGTAAGGGAATAGGTTTTTGTCCCGTCCACGGTAGAAATCTGAACGGAGGGAATCTGTGTGATGCTTAAAA
>JAJQBM010000177.1:0-1332 GCA_021203285.1 Clostridiales bacterium
GTATGTGACCTTTGATGTGACCGATGCCATACGGATGGGTGAGAACGTCATCGGTGCGGAGGTCGGAAACGGTTGGTATATTAAGGTGGATGAACATTATACCTTTGGATTCCCGGATTTTATGCCGCCGAACCCGAACCCGTATCAGCCGTTTGCAAAGGCGCTGGTTCTGGCGCTGGAGCTTAAGGTGACCTATGCGGACGGAAGCACTGAGGTCTGGCAGGCGGACGAGAGCTTTCGGGTGAAGGAGCATCCCACGGTGATGACGAATGTCTACGGATCCGAGACGATCGATAACCGGCTGTGTGTGCCGGGATGGGATGCGGCGGATTTTGACGATTCCGGCTGGGAGCGTGCTGTCTGTGCCGATGCGGAGGACATTCCGAAGGGTGTCTTACAGGAGCAGTTCCAACCGGCGGCGAAGGTGATCAAATCCTATGAGGGCAGGCTGATTCATACAGTCAATGGGAGAGATATCTATGATTTCGGACAGAATATGTCCGGCCTGCTGGATTTTGAGGTGAAGGGAAAGCGCGGCGATGCGATAAAGATTTATCCGGCGGAGAAGCTGGGTGAGGACGGGGATGTGGATCAGTATGCGAAAAACTGGATTCTGGTAGATTCTTGTATTACCGCCATCGTGGGGGAGGATGATGTCTGGGAGCACTGCCGCATGAAGTTTACCTACTTTGCGGGAAGGTATATGGCGGTGGAGCGGGACGGTGAATCTGAGATCCGCAGCCTCCGGGCGGATGCCGTCACCTGTGCGTGGAAGACAGACGGTTCCTTTACCTGTGACGATAAGCGCTATGAGCAAATTTATGATCTGGTCGAGAAAGCGGTGGAGGCCAATATGGTCTGTGTTCATACCGACTGTCCGACGATCGAGCGCTTCGCGTGGCAGGAGCCGAATCACCTGATGGCCAGCGCGATTTTCTACATGAAGGACGGACGGCTGCTCTGGGAGAAGTTTCTGCAGGATATGCGCTGTGGGCAGCACACGGCGGACGACTGGTTCAACGATATGAACGGCGGGCGGTATTATCCGGGCGACGGCCTGATGCCGGCACAGTGTCCATGCTACATTCCGAATGTGCTTCCGGTGCCGGGACTGGGCGATTTTTACGATATTATCCCATGGGGAAGCACCAGTATACTGGGGGCATATTGGCACTATCTGTTTTATGGCGATGTGAGGATTATTGAGGAGAATTTTGAATCCGGCCTGCGCTATCTGGCGCATCTGAAGACGAAGGTAAATGAGGATGGCTTCATCAATCATGGCCTTGGAGATTGGGGAAATCCGCGCAACGATCTGGCGAAGGACAATAT
>JAJQBM010000177.1:1342-3162 GCA_021203285.1 Clostridiales bacterium
GCGTTTCTCTATGCGGATGTGACGACGCTTGCCGGATTGCGGCGGTGCTCGGAAAAACGGATGTGAAGGACAAACTGGATACTTACGCGGAGTAGATCAAAGCCAACTATAACGAGAAGCTTCTGGTAGAAAATCCTGAGCTGGGCGGCTGGTGCTACCGGTGCTGGGATCACAGGGACGAAATTTATATCACCCAGGCGACGCAGGCGTTGCCGCTGTTCTGGGGTCTGGTTCCGGAGGATAAAGAAGGGGATATTGTGAAAGCGTTCCGCTATACTTTGGATCGGGACGGCTCCTTTCTCTGCGGTGAGGTCGGCCTTCCCTATGTGATCCAGACTGCGCGAAAGTTCGGCATGAACGATCTCATCTGCAGATACATCCTGAAGGAGGAACACCCCAGCTACTACGCGTTCGTATTGGATGGCGAGACGACGCTGGGCGAGTACTGGGAGAAAAATCCAAGGAGCCACTGTCACGACATGATGGGACATATCGTTGAGTGGTATTACAACGGCATCGCAGGGATCATCCCGGAAAAACCGGGATTTTCCGAGGTCACCATCCGTCCGTACCTGCTGGAGACCATGCACGAGTTTACCTGTACGTATCAATCAGCGAGCGGGGAGCTCCGGGTGAGCGTGTGCGCGACAGATCAGGAAATTTTTGTGGACATACAGTGTGCAGAGGGGATTTCCTGCACGGTGGACACGGAAAATCTGGGGACGGAGAAGAAAATTACGGTAAAGGAGGAGGGGATGTGAACCTGAAAGCGGTAATTTTTGATTTGGACGGTGTCATCGTATTTACGGATCAGTTTCATTATCAGGCATGGAAACAGATGGCAGACCGTCTGGGGATTTACTTTGATGAGGAGGTCAACAACCGTCTCCGCGGGGTGAGCCGCATGGACAGTCTGGAAATTATACTGGAAAGATACGAGGGTGAGCCGCTTGATGATGAGAAAAAGATGGAGCTTGCCACAGAGAAAAACGAAACATACCGGAGCCTTCTGGCGACGATGACGCCGGCGGATGTCAGCGATGAGGTGCGTGGGACTCTGGCAGAGATTCGCCAACGGGGATACGGCATCGCACTCGGTTCTTCCAGCAAAAATGCGAAGTTTATTCTGGAGAGAGTGGGGCTGACCGGAGCCTTCGACCAGATTTCCGACGGGACGAATATTACACGGTCCAAGCCGGATCCGGAAGTCTTTGTAAAAGCGGCTCAGTTTCTCGGACGGGAGCCGCAGGAATGTCTGGTGGTGGAGGATGCCGAGACGGGCATTGACGCCGGTATTGCAGGCGGGATGCGGACGGCGGCAATCGGAGATGCGGTAAATTGCAAAAAGGCCGATTATGAGCTCAGAACATTTTCAGATTTGCTGCAAATACTGGTATGAACTGCAGAGTTTTGAGGCGTGAGGAGGAAGCGTATGTTAAAATTTGATGAGAACAGCTATACCGACGAGGAACTGACGCTGGAAGGAATTTCCGTTCGCTACCGGGCGTTTCGCGAAATTCCTTATGTGGAGCGGCCTGTGGACATACAGTATCAGAGACTGAATATTTTTGTCCCGCTGGATTTTTATGAGGGGAAAAGGATTAATGGCTATACGCTCCAGACGGCGCCGACATTCATGCCGAATCTGGTGGGCGGATATATGCCGGGCGATCTGGAGGAACCGGGATATTTTCCCTATGGCCCGAAGCATCTGAATTCCCTGATTCACAGACTGGCGCACGGCTATGTTGTGGTTTCGCCTGCGCTTCGCGGAAGGACATTTATAAACGATGCGGGTGAAAATATCGGGAAAGCTCCGG
>JAJQBM010000286.1 GCA_021203285.1 Clostridiales bacterium
AAGAGCTGTGTACACTGGTGACATGCACGCCGTATGGAGTGAATACACACCGGCTGCTGGTGACAGGGGAACGGGTAGACCAAGAATGATACAGATACGAAAAGGAGAAGTGCGAGTGAAAAAGAAAATATGGAGATGGGGTGTCTGCGTGCTGGCTGTTTTTGGGTTGCTTTTGCAGATGCTGGTATCGGATGCGCAGGCGGTAAGCAGCGGTACAGAGGGAGAAACGGAGGCAATGTCGGAGACGGACATTCCGGATGCAGAGACTGCGGCGGGGGAGGATGGATCGGAGCCTGAATCCAGAGATATCACGGATGAAGTGGAGATTGACGCGAAACAGGTTCGCCAGTCCGCAACCGACGCGGTTTATGAGGATTATATTCGGAATCATGCAGATCCCGCGCTGGCAGAGGCGGATGGAATGACGGTTGTCAATGTCCTTTTGGTGAAACAGTCTCTGTATGAGGAAAGCCTGATCGGGGAAGGGGAGAGTCTCGACAGTGTCATGACGGATATTGAGGAGGGCGAGACCGGCGCGGAGGAAAAATTTATCACACAGATTTCAAACGTTGTGGCTCTCTATGAACTGAGTGAGGACAGCAGCTACTATGTGGCATATGCCAACACCATGATGGGAGATGAGGACTCCGTCGTCAGAGACTGGGCCTTTGCGGAGAATGACAATGAGGGGGATGTGTTGACCGGCTGTATTTATGATCCGGAAACGGGACTGGCTTATATCCCGAAGGAATACTGTGTCAATGAGGACGGGGAACAGGTCATTCTGAATGTGCAGATGCAGTTTATGCAGTTGATTTCCTTTGGAGAAACGAAGTCGGAGGTTGTCACTTCCGTCAATGAGGAGGACAGTATTGTCTCTGTCTGCGCAACCGAGGCGGATATTTTTGACGTGGAGACCGAGGTGCAGACCGAGACGGGGCTTTTGGAGGAGGATCTCTCCGTGGCGGTCAACGGACTTCCGGTGAGCACGGATTATTACTCCTATGACTCAGACAGCGGGACGCTGACGCTGGCGCAGTCTCCCGCGATGATCCAGTCGGTTTCGGTGACAACAGAGGAGGCGTCTCTCCTCAGTAAAGCGCTGAGACTGCTGGTTCCGGTCACGGACGCCTACGCCGTGCAGGTGAGCGATATGGTGAGTGTCGCGTCCGGAATTACCCTTCCGGACTGGGTACAGACCGGGACATTGATGACAGGGACAGCAGCTTATCTCTACGGTGACAATACGACATGGTATTACAGCTACGGGTATGGCGTGGATGACGCTTCGGTTTCGGAGATGGTCAGTCTGATCGAGAACGGCGGCACACTGGATCTGAGCCGCCTGACGACGCAGGATACGGCAGCGTTTTTGAGCGTGGCGGTTTCGCTGCATGAGAACACGCTGCAGGATGCTTCCGGGCGAACCATCGCAGATTTGACCAAGATTCCAACCTATCAGTCGCTAAGTAATGACTATCTGTTGATGCAGTGCAGCCATATCAGCTCCCCGCTGGGGAGCGTGACGGTAGGCAGCGGGTCGTCGCAGCAGAAGATCTGTCTCCGTTTCCTGAATGTAGACAGAAGTAATAATTACGCGATCATTGGTCTTTACACGGTTATGACGCATACCCAGACCGGATGTGCCTTTTTTAAAATCAGTCTTGCTCCGCAGGTTGGTTACGGGAACATTGGAAAGAAGGACGCCCAGACCGGTGAAGTGGTGGCCGGAGCAGTGTATGGCATTTATACAAATGAAGAATGTACGATTCGCGCCACCGATTCCTCCGGTGCAGAAGCCTCGTTTACCACGCAGACAGGATATCCGTACTCAAATACGGTGACGATGTCGCCGGGAACCTACTATGTCAAAGAAACCTCCGTTCCGCAAGGATATGCGCTGGATCCGGCGGTAAAGCAGCTCGTCATTACAGCGGGGCAGACCTCTTGGGCTGCAGATGTCGGGGACAATTCCGGATGGGTCTACGACAATGAACTGGTCCACTTGTCTGTACAGAAGACCTCCGCAGGGAAGAGTATCACAGATCAGAATCCCTGCTATAGTCTGGCCGGAGCGGTTTATGGGGTATATGCTTCCTTGGCGGACGCCAAAAGCGACAATAATCGTCTGGCGACGCTTGCCACAGACGCGTCGGGGGTGACAGGAGAGACCCTTCTTGATGCGGGACGGTATTACATCCGCGAAATTACTGCTTCCCCGGGCTATGCGTTGTGCAGAGGAAATGGAGACGATGCGGATGCGGATGGAATCCATGTCGTGGATGCTGTGTCATGGGGACAATCCTACACGGTGACCTGTCAGGAGGTTCCCCTGTCGCATGCCTTTGCATTTTCCACCTTGAAACGGGACAAGGATTCCGGAAAACAGGAGCCGGCCGGAACCGCGTCGCTCGCAGGAGCAATCTTTCAGGTATCCTATTATCAGAATATGGATGGGAGCGCTTCCGGAAATCCGGCAAAGAAATGGTATTATCAGACAGGCGCGGACGGCACGGTTTCCTGCAGCAGTACAAATAATCTGCTGGCCTCTGCCACGTTGTCGGACGGAACGATTCTGAAATCCGATGATCTGTATACCGACGCTGTGACGAATCAGGTGGTTTTCCCTCTGGGAACGTATGTGATCACGGAGCTTCAGGCTCCTCTCTATTATCAGCTTCCGGGATATATATCTTTTTTGTCACCGTTTGCGCAAGCCTCCTCGGCGGCGAGCCAGACGATGATTTTGAAGGAAGAAAATGATGTGGTAAAGGTATATGGAAGTGTCGGCTCATCTTATCAGGCATTGTCCGCGGACGCGGTGTCCGTCAATGTATATGATACGGTCAGAAAAGGCAGCGTTACCGTGGCAAAGTATGACGAGAATGGAAAGCCTCTGGCCGGTGTGACCTATTTGCTGAAAGGAACGACAACGGGGGAGGAGTATGAACGGACGACCGGGGCGGACGGGAAGGCCGTGTGGGAAGATTTGATACCGCAGATTTATGAACTGTCCGAGATAAAGACGGTGCAGGGGAAAACTCTTCTGGCGGACAAAATCCAGCTTACCCTTCCCATGGAAGTGACGAAGTCGACAGAGAATTTTGGGAGCTATGATCTTTACAAAGCTGTCTGGGATCAGGTGTCGGAGG
>JAJQBM010000161.1 GCA_021203285.1 Clostridiales bacterium
GACAGCACCGGAAAATCAGCAGTATAATTCCTTCTGTGGTAAAGGACTGGGGGGATAAAAGTTATGAGAAAAACCATCTTGTGCACAACGGTGTGTTTCTTTACGGCGGCGGCACTCTGCCTGTCCGCCTGCGGGTCAACCGGGACAGATACAAACAAGTCCTCTGTTTCGGAAGATCTGTCTGTTACGGAAGATTCATCGACAGTGGAAAACGCATCTGCGGCGGAAGGCCGGTCCGTTCTGGAGGAGCTGGAGCAGCAGGATGTAGCGGCGGTTCAAAGCGAGATCGATGATCTCCATGCTCAGGCAGCCGAGGAAGCGGCCGCGGCGGAGGCGGCAGAAGCCGAGGCAATGGAGGCGGAAAAGGAAGCGGAGGAAGCCGCCTATCTGACCAATATCGGGCGGGATGACGCCTCAGATGCCGATCTCTATAACCTCTCTGAGGATGAAATACGGAAGCTGAACTTTCAGGAGATTTTTTTCCGGCTGCATCGTGATGGGCGACTCCATCACAGAAGGAATCTATGTCTACGAGTACCTCAATTCCTCTCAGGTAATCTATAAAAACGGGATCAGCATCCCTTCCACGGACGACCACCTTGCGCAGGCACAGGCGCTGAATCCGCGCGTGGTTTTCCTCTCATACGGATCCAACGACATTTCCCACCTCCACTATGACTACGAAAAGTTCCGCACGGAATTTGACGACTTCTTAAACCGGGCACAGGCGGCGCTTCCCAACGCCGAGCTCTATGTCAACCTGATTTTCCCGGCCAGAGCGCCCCTGACGGAACAGCAGCCCTGGTATACGGAGACCGCCCAGTACAATGCGGTGATCATCGAGGTCTGCGGGGAACACGGCATCCCCTATATCGACAGCACGGGGCTCGTGAGCGATGAATACTATTCCACAGACGGCTACCACTTCTACGGCAGCTTTTATCCTCTGTGGCTGTACAACATGGCAAAGGAGGCGCACCTTCTATAATTGAAGAAAAAACGATTTTGGTCGCACAAAAAAAGCAGTCCCTTTCCAGAATCAATATGGCAAAATATCTGCTGATCGCGGCGATGGTTTTGTTTGTCCTCTTCATGTTTCTGCAAAACAGGGACAGCGGCAAATCATTTTCCGAGGTCGCGGCGACTGTGGAAGCATCGATCAACGAGGAGTCTCTGCAGCAGGCAGATGACCAGACCCTGAAAAAATATTTCGGATTGAACGCCGCGGACTATGACGGCGTCCTTCTTTACGAGGCAACCTACAACATGTCAGCGGAAGAGCTTCTCCTGATCTGCGTCTCGGACGATTCCCAACTTACGGAAGTGGAAGACGCCATGAATCAGCGGGTTGAAGACCGTAAAAACGACTTCGCCGGATACCTCCCGGAACAGGAAAAGCTTCTGGAGGATGCCGTCGTCCTGACGCGCGGCAGCTATGTCCTTCTGGTTGTATCTGCGGACAGCGAAACCTACCAGCGGGAATTTCGCCGGGCACTGTAGGAGGGAAAGCACATGTTATTCAGCAGTATCACATTTTTATTCTATTTCCTTCCGGTCACACTGTTGCTCTATTACTTGCTGCCGTCCAAGTGCCGAAACATCCTGCTGCTTGTCGCCAGCCTGATTTTTTACGCGTGGGGAGAACCGGTCTACATTATCCTGATGCTCCTCTCGATCGCGTTTAACTATGTCGGTGGGCTGGATATCGCGCAGAAATCCGGCGACCGGCGTCTGGCGCGGCGAAGCCTTGCGCTCTCCCTTGCCGTCAACCTCGCGCTTCTGGGCGTATTCAAATACTTTACGTTTTTTACCGATACCCTGAGCAGAGTGCTGCCCTTTGACCTGCCCTCCGTCGAGCTGCCGCTTCCCATCGGCATCTCGTTTTACACCTTTCAGGCGATCTCCTACCTGATCGATGTCTACCGCGGCAACGCCGAGGTGCAGAAAAATCCCATCCACTTTGCCCTCTACATCTCCATGTTCCCGCAGTTGATTGCCGGTCCCATCGTCCGCTACTCGGAGATTGAAAACCAGCTTCAGCGGCGGAAGCTGTCGCTGGAACAGTTCGGGTACGGCGCCCGCCTGTTTATCATCGGTCTGGCCAAAAAAGTCATTCTGGCGAACGGGATCGGCGCACTCTTCAGCGAATTTTCCGCCGAAGTCACCGCCGGGCAGGCTGCCGTCGGCACCGCGTGGCTGGGTGCAGCGGCGTACATGCTGCAGATTTATTTTGACTTCAGCGGGTATTCGGACATGGCGATCGGTCTGGGGCACATGTTCGGGTTCCAGTTCCGGAAGAACTTTAACCACCCGTATATCGCCAGAAGCATCACCGATTTCTGGCGGCGTTGGCACATTTCGCTGAGCAGTTGGTTCCGCGAATATCTGTATATCCCGCTGGGCGGGAACCGGGTGAGCGTGCCGCGCCACATTTTCAACCTGCTCGTCGTGTGGTTCCTGACCGGTTTCTGGCACGGCGCGGCGTGGAACTTTATTTTCTGGGGACTGTACTACGGCATATTGCTGATTCTGGAAAAATACGTATGGGGAAGGTGGCTGGAAAAGCTTCCGGTTCTGCTCCAGCATCTGTATTCGCTCCTGATCATCCTGATCGGATGGGTATTTTTCTTTTCCGATACCATGGCCGGGGCATGGCAGTATCTGGACGTTATGTTCGGCGCGGGGGCGGCATCCGGAACATGGGCGGCGCTGCTGTACGACCTGAAGTCCAACTGGCTGCTTCTGCTGGCAGGCGTGATCTGCGCCTCCGACATCCCGGTGCGGCTGCGGAACATACATGGACATTCTGCCGGAAGAATCCCTCTGACGGTCGTGTTGGAAATGGCCCTGTTTCTTCTGACCATCTCCTGCCTTGTCACGGAGACCTACAACCCGTTCCTGTATTTCCGATTCTGAGGAGAACATGACAATGAAATGGAAAAAAGAACGCAAAAAAACGAATATTCTTCTGGGCGCCGTCTTTATTCCGGTTCTGGCGTTGATCGTGGCGGCCAATTTTGCCTCGAAGGATAAAGAAATTTCAGAGGCCGAAAACCGCACGCTTTCCCAGCGCCCGGCATTCACCCTGCAGGGCGTGGCGGACGGCACCTATATGGATCAATTCGAATCCTATGCCTCCGATCAGTT
>JAJQBM010000280.1 GCA_021203285.1 Clostridiales bacterium
AAACATTAAAGGATGTGCCGATAAACGGCACCGCAACGGTAAAAAAGCTTCATGGCGAGGGACCGACAAATCGGCGGATCATGGACATGGGCATCACCAAGGGCGTGAACATTATGGTTCGAAAGGTAGCGCCGCTCGGCGACCCGATCGAGCTGAATGTCCGCGGATATGAGCTCAGCATCCGCAAATCGGATGCTGAGATGATAGAGGTTGAGTAGAGGAAAAAGGAGGAAATTTGCATGAGTATCAGAATTGCACTTGCGGGAAATCCGAACAGCGGAAAAACGACGGTGTTTAACCAACTGACCGGCAGCGCGCAGTATGTTGGAAACTGGCCGGGCGTAACCGTAGAGAAAAAGGAAGGAAAGTTAAAGGGACACAAGGGCGAGGTCATCATTCAGGACCTGCCGGGTATCTATTCCCTGTCCCCGTACACGCTGGAGGAGGTCGTATCCCGTACATATCTGGTAAATGAGCGTCCGGACGCCATCCTGAATATCGTGGACGGAACGAATTTCGAGAGAAACCTGTACCTGACCACGCAGTTGATGGAGCTGGGAATCCCGGTCGTCATCGCGGTCAACATGATGGATATCGTCCGCAAAAACGGCGATGTCATCGATGTGAAGAAAATCGCGGATCAGCTTGGCTGTGCGGTCGTGGAGATCAGTGCGTTAAAGGGCGAGGGCGGATTTGAGGCTGCCGAGAAGGCGGTTGAAGCCGCGCAGAAGATAAAATACGCGGAGCCGCTTCATGTGTTTTCCGGCAGTGTGGAGCATGCGATCGCCCACATTGAGGAGTCGATTGAAGATAAGGTCGCAAAGGAAAACCTTCGCTGGTACGCGATGAAGCTGTTTGAGCGCGACTCGAAGGTGCAGGAGGAACTGAATTTCTCCGCGGACCTGATGAAGCACATTGAGGAGCATATCGCGGAGTGTGAGAAGGAGATGGATGACGACTCGGAGAGCATCATCACAAACCAGAGATATTCGTATATCAACAAGCTCTGCGAGAATACCGTTCAGAAAAAGGCGGCGCTTCATGACCTGACGGTTTCTGACCGGATCGACCGGATCGTGACGAACCGGATCCTCGGTCTCCCGATTTTCGCGGGCGTTATGTTCTGCGTTTTCTGGGTCGCCATGAACTCGCTGGGCGCATGGCTGACGGATTTTGTAAATGACACGGTCTTTGCGGACGGCATCTGCGCGGTTCTGGGTGATGCGCTGGATGCGGCGAATGTGGCCCCATGGCTGGCCGACCTGATCAATGATGGTATCGTGGCGGGCGTCGGCGCGGTGCTCGGCTTTGTGCCGCAGATGCTGCTGCTGTTCCTAATGCTGTCCATCTTAGAGCAGATCGGTTATATGGCGCGTGTCGCCTTCGTCCTTGACCGGATTTTCCGCCGGTTCGGCCTTTCCGGAAAGTCCTTTATCCCGATGCTGATCGGCGTCGGCTGCGGCGTGCCCGGAATCATGGCATCCCGCACCATCGAGAGCGATAAGGACCGCAAGATGACCGTTATGACGACGACCTTCATGCCCTGCGGCGCGAAAATGCCGATCATCGCCATGATTGCGGGCGCCATGTTCCCGGCACATCAGGGTCTGGTCTCCGTATCCGCGTACTTTATCGGGATCGCGGCGATCGTCCTCTCCGGCATCATGTTAAAGAAGACAAAACCTTTCGCGGGCGACCCGACTCCGTTTGTCATGGAGCTCCCCGCATATCATATTCCGACCATCGGTTCCATCCTCCGTCCCACATGGGAGAGAGGCTGGTCCTTCATCAAGCGCGCCGGAACGATCATTCTGGCGGCGACCGTGCTGATCTGGTTCCTCCAGGGCTTCGGCATGACCGATGCGGGCTTTATGATGGTTGAGGACGCGGACCAGTCCGTCCTGGCGGCGATTGGAAATGCGGTTTGCATCATCTTCCGGCCGGCTGGATTCGGCAACTGGCGTGCGGCCGTTGCGGCGGTCACCGGCCTGATCGCGAAGGAGAATGTTGTCGGTACCTTCGGTATCCTCTACGGCGGCTTTGACGAGGTCGCCGAGGACGGAGCCGAGATCTGGGCGGCACTGCAGGCAGCCTACACTCCGCTCGCCGCGTTCTGCTTCATGATCTTCAACCTCCTGTGCGCACCGTGCTTCGCGGCGATGGGCGCAATCAGGAGAGAGATGAACAATATGAAGTGGTTCTGGGCGGCGATCGGTTATCAGTGCTTCCTGGCCTACACCGTGTCCATCATCGTGTTCCAGATTGGCTCTGCGGTTGCGGGAAATATCCATCCGGTCGGATTTGTGGTTGCACATATCATGCTTGTGGCGTATACTTATATGATAGTAAGACCGAATCCGTATCTGAAGAAGGATACGGTTACAGCGTAGGAGTATTGCAGTTACAGACGGATTTTGGGTAATCGCAGCAGGGCTTCAACAAAAAGCGTTGCGATATTCTGAGAAAAGGAGGAGCCTATGAGTACAGTAATTGTTGCGATCATCGTATTTGCGATTGTCGGCCTGGATGTGTGGTATCTTCAGGATGACAAGATCCACCACAAGGGAATAATAAGCTGCAGCGGGGATTGCCTGAACGGCTGCTCCGGCTGCAAGGGCGGCGGCTGCTCCGGTTGCAGCGGCGGATGCTGCCACTAGAATGAATCTGTTATAGTCAGGACAAAGAGACTGCCGCAGTCGTCAGAGATGACGATTGCGGTAGTTTTATGTTTATTTACAATAATCATATATGGTCACATGGACTGTAACGGAATTATTTCAGATAGGGGATTATCGCGGAGAGGATATCGCTGACCGCGTTTCGCTTTGCTGTCGGAAGCTGCTCCAGAATTTCCCTGAGCTCGTCATTGGCGTCGGAATCTTCATCCTGAGAAAAGGGAAGAGAATTTCCCCAGAAAAGATAGTCGATTGACTGGTTTAGCTCCAGTGCGATGAGTTCAAGTGTCTGAAGAGACATGGTTTTTGAACCGCGCTCAATTTCGTAAATATAATGCGGAGATATGTCAATCCGTTCCGCAAGCTCTTCTCTGGTCATTTTGGCACTCTGTCGTGAACGTTTGATTCTGAGACCGATCGATAACAAATCCATGAACTCATCTACTTATCTTTTAGATATAAAATATA
>JAJQBM010000173.1 GCA_021203285.1 Clostridiales bacterium
TGTAATGGAAATTTTTCGTATTGGTATTTTAAATATATGTCGTTTCGGTATCTGCTTCTTCTGTTGGTTCCGACCAACTGTCGCCCGTGGCGTAACCGATACCGATTCCCGGCTGCACATTATAGCAATACACATTAAACAGGATGCCCTTGCCATTATCTTCTACTGACATGGCCTCTATCAGAACACCGTTTGCCACCAGATTATCTCCCTCAAATATCGGGGTGACCCTGTAGAGCACATGATTCCCTGTCTCCTCGACGTAATCCGCCACAAGATTTTCAAAAGGCAGCATCCCTTCGACATTAAGGTACCGTGTGCCGGTGATCAGGTTCTTTTCGTTTGTATTTTCTCCGGATAGCTGATAGGCAATTAAATGGCATCTGTTGTATAGATAGTTGCCATCAATCCCATCATATTTTACTGTGTGCCATCCCGTCGGTTTTATCGAGCCAATGGGCCCGCGCTCCTCTGTCGGCATTAAATCCTGACCGACACAGGCGATGGCCGCCCCGCACCGTCCCATGGAATCCAGATCGCTGTAGGATTCATAAGATGTCGTTGTCAATTCATCGTCCGTAAAATACGGGACATTGCTGTTAATGGCAACATATGGTGAGTCAGAATATTCCGGAACGGAAGATAAATCGAAAGACAGCTCTTCAGATATGCTTTCCTCCGTCGTCCGCTCTTCCACTGTGCTTTCCGTTTCACTGTTTTCTTCTGCAGCTTCCTCCGCTTCAGGAATATACTCAATTTCTGCCGGATTACTTTTTGCTACATCTGCGGAAGATGAAGAACAACCCGCAAGAAAAAAACAGGCCATCAGGACAAGCAGCCAACATACTGCACGCTGATGTTTCCTGATTTTATTATCCGTGTGCTTCGTTTTACATCTACCTCCTGTTTTTGACTGGCTTTTGCTTCATGATTATTCATCGCAGAGGAACACAGCCGTTCCCATTTCGTAAATTTTTATCGGCACGCCAAATCTTTCTCCTTGCCGGAAAGAAGCCTTCCCGGCCAGTATTTGATCCATGCACGCCATAAGTTCCGGGATAATGTCCGGCTTTAACGGCAGTGATGCATGGGAAGGGTAGATTGTGTCATATTCTGTCCGGCATGCCCACACTTTATCCAGACTCTGCCGGTAACCGATCAGATTCCGCATCGGGCCGAAGAGAAAGATTTCGCCGTCCTGAACAGAATCCGCACTGAAAAGCACACGCTGATTTATATCCAGAAGTGCGATGCTGCCGGGAGTGTGCCCGGGCTGCGTGATGACGCGAAGCGGCCTGCCGCCGAGGTCAATTTCATCCCCATCCCACACAGGCGTTGGCGACGGATGGGAGGCTCCCCTCGAGATATAATTGACGTATTCAGCCGGATGCATCAGCACAGTATCAAAAGCGTCGTTTCCTGCTATATGATCTATGTCGGCATGTGTGGTAATCAACTGCAAGGGAAGATCCGTGAGAGATTCCGCTATTTCCCTTGCATTTTTCGTAGTCATACCGCTGTCGATTAACAGAGCTCTTTGTGTACCTGTCAACAGAAAAATCTTACATGCTGATTCTCAATCGCCCATGTCCGGCTGTCTAATTGTCTGATTTCATAATCCATCATTCTGTTCCCCCGTTTTCTTTATGTTCGCCGATAATCTTTTCCATCCATATCATGTCATACCATCGGCCGAATTTATATCCGCACTTCTGAAAATATCCAACCTGCCGAAATCCCATATGCGCATGGAACTGTGCGCTGTTATTTGTCAGGTATTCATCCTCATTCTCTGTATAGCCAATGCAGGCATACAAATTGAGGATGCCCATTTCCCGAAGCCGTTTTTCCAATTCTTCATAGAGTCTTTTCCCCAGCCCGCATTTCTGTAAATTGCGATCCAGATAAATGGTCAGCTCACTGCTCCAACCGTATGCTGCGCGTCCGACAAACGCACCGGCATATGCGTACCCCCAGAATAAAGCCATCCCTTTCAATGACAAGATACGGGTATTTTTCCATTGTCTTTTTCATCCGATTCTGAAAAGACTCCGGCGATGGCGCATCATACTCAAAAGAAATCGCTGTTTTTTCTACATAGTATCTGTATATTTCCAGAATGCGGTCTGCATCAGAAAGCTGAGCATCCCGGATTTTTACCTCATCCAAAAATACCTCCGATTCTGCGCTCATTCATTGAAATGAATTAGAGAATCATTATTAGCGGCATCCATCCTGACATAGCAGGTAGATCTTCCTGTACCCATTTTTATTATCTCTTTTTCCTCTACAAGGCGTTTTATGGCTGACAAAGCTGCTGAACGCCCGATACTTGGACAGGAGGCGATTACTTCCGCACTCGTAAACTTTCCAACCTTTCCGGAAATATATGCCTTGACCACATCATATGCTGAACTTCTGACTCCGGTTTTTTCAAGAATTCCAACCCGTTCTTCAAATTCTGTGTAACAAGCCAGGATAACCTTCAGCATATAGTGGATGAACGGAGTTGGGTCATTTTTCTCTTCATGCCAACCGTAATTTGCTCTCTCGAGTGCGTCATAGTAAATGTCCTTTGTATTTTCAATCTTTTTTTCGATGCTGACATATTTTCCAACCTCGTAGCCATTCTGATAGAGCAGAAGGAGCGTCAGTAACCGGCTCATTCTTCCATTTCCATCATTAAAAGGATGAATGCACAGAAAATCACAAATAAATGCAGAGATCAGAATAAGAGGATCAACGGTTTCCATCGCCAGCGTCCTTTTATAGCTATCGCAGATTGTCTCGACTGCAGCCTCTGTTTCATAAGGAGCAATTGGTGTAAAACGTGTCACCTGTGTTCCGTCCGGCCGTGTTTCATTAATGTAATTCTGTACATTCTTAAAATGCCCTCCGTAGGATAATCCTGCGCGTTTCATCAGGTCCCTGTGTAGCTGTAATATATAAGTTGGCCTCACCGGGATGAAATCATGGCTTTCGTGGATTGCGTTCAGAACATCTCTGTATCCCATAATTTCGCTTTCATCACGATTCCTGGGTGTTGTTTTCTCTTCCACCAACTGCCGCATTCTCGTGTTGGTCGTCACAATTCCTTCTATCTTATTCGATGCCTCAGTGCTCTGAATCTTCGCGATTTCCAC
>JAJQBM010000210.1 GCA_021203285.1 Clostridiales bacterium
GCTTTCGGGCACGATATTTATGAGGAGGATGTTTGCTATGGAAAAATTACTTATCTTGAACCCGGGATCTACTTCCACAAAGATCGCTTATTATGAGGACGAAAATCAGATTTTTGTGGAGAGCATTTCCCACTCTGCGGATGTGATCGCGCAGTATGACCTGATCGTTGACCAGTATGAGTTCCGCAAGGATATGATTCTGGATGTGCTGAAGGATAAGGGCGTGAAGCTGGAGGAGCTCACCGGTATCGTGGCGCGCGGCGGCCTGCTTCCGCCGGTCAAAGCCGGTGCGTATACGGTGAATGACGACATGGTGTGGCAGCTGAAGAATAAGCCGGCCATGGAGCATGCTTCCAATCTGGGCGCGGTCATCGCGGACGCGATCGCAAAGCCGCTCGGCATTCCGGCGTTTATCTATGACGGCGTGACCGTGGATGAGATGTGGCCGATCTTAAAGATCACCGGCTTCAAGGAAGTGGAGAGAAAGGGCATTGGACACAATCTGAATACCCGCGCGGCGGCGATGAAATACGCCCGCGAGCACGGCAAGGCATATAAGGACTGCAAGCTTATCGTCGTTCATCTGGGCGGCGGCATCTCCGTTACCCTGCAGTACGGCGGAAAAGTGGCGGACATCATCAACGATGAGGACGGCCCGTTCGCACCGGAGCGCTCCGGGAAGCTGCCGATTCAGTCCTTTACCAGCTATTTCGGGGAGTCCGGACTGACTACAAAGGAAATGCTGAAGAAGCTGAAATCCCGCGGCGGCCTGGTCAACCATCTGGGTGTGAATGACAGCCGTGAGGTGGAGAAGATGATCAAGGACGGCGACGAGCACGCGAAGCTGATCTATGACGCGATGGCATTGAACGTTGCGCGCTGTGTCGGCGAGGAGGCCGCGACGGTGGCCGGCGATATCGAGGGCATCGTTCTGACCGGCGGTATCGCATATTCCGAGTATTTCACTAACGAGGTAAAGAAAAATGTCGAGTGGATCGCACCGGTTACGGTATATCCGGGCGAGAACGAGATGGAGTCTCTGGCGCTCGGCGGACTCCGTGTTCTGCGCGGCGAGGAGGAAGCAAATACTTTCGTGAAGGTAGAGTAGTTTTTTCATGACAGGGATAACGGCTGCTGCATGGCAGCCGTTTTTCACTGAGATTTATAAAGTACGAGGAGGTTTCGCATGAAACAGAAAGCATACAAATTCTGGTTTTGCACCGGATCGCAGGATCTGTACGGGGAGGAGTGTCTGGCCAACGTGGCGGAACATTCCCGGATTATCGTGAAGGCATTGAATGAGAGCGGCGTCCTGCCGTTTGAGGTGGTCTGGAAGCCGACGCTGATCACGAATGAGCTGATCCGCAGAACCTTTAATGAGGCGAATATGGACGAGGAGTGCGCGGGCGTTATCACATGGATGCACACCTTCTCTCCGGCAAAGTCCTGGATTCTGGGTCTGCAGGAGTACCGCAAGCCGCTGCTCCACTTGCACACACAGTTTAATCAGGAGATCCCCTATGACACGATCGACATGGATTTCATGAATGAGAATCAGTCCGCGCACGGCGACCGGGAGTACGGACACATTTTCAGCCGTCTGGACAAGAACCGCAAGGTGATCGTCGGATACTGGGCGGATCCGAAGGTACAGGAAAAGATCGCGTCCTGGATGCGCACGGCGATCGGTGTGATTGAGAGCAGCCATGTCCGTATCATGCGGATCGCGGACAATATGCGCAACGTCGCCGTCACCGAGGGCGACAAGGTCGAGGCGCAGATTCGTTTCGGCTGGGAGGTGGACGCTTACCCGGTGAACGAGATCGCCGCGGAGGTGGAGGCGGTTCCGCAGGGAGCCATCGATGCGTTGGTGGAAGAGTATTATGACAAGTATGAGATTCTCCTCGAGGGCAGGGATGAAGCGGAGTTCCGCCGCCATGTCGCCGTGCAGGCGGGGATCGAGCTTGGCTTCGAGAAGTTCCTGACAGAGCGGGATTACCACGCGATCGTGACCCATTTCGGCGATCTGGGGAGCTTAAAGCAGCTTCCGGGTCTGGCAATCCAGCGATTGATGGAGAAAGGCTACGGCTTCGGCGGAGAGGGCGACTGGAAGACGGCAGGCATGGTCCGCGTCATGAAGATCATGACGCAGGGCATGAAGGACGCGAAGGGAACCTCTTTCTTTGAGGATTACACCTACAATCTGGTGCCGGGGAAGGAGGGAATCCTTCAGGCGCATATGCTGGAGGTGTGTCCTTCTGTGGCGGACGGACCCATCAGCATCAAGGAGCAGCCGCTCTCCATGGGCAACCGGGAGGATCCGGCAAGGCTGGTATTTACCGCGAAAACCGGTGCGGGCATTGCCACATCCCTGATCGATCTGGGCAATCGGTTCCGCCTGATCATCAATGAGGTGGACTGCAAAAAGACGGAGAAGCCCATGCCGAAGCTTCCTGTCGCGACGGCGTTCTGGACGCCACAGCCGAATCTGGAAACCGGCGCCGAGGCGTGGATTCTGGCGGGCGGCGCGCACCACACCGCGTTCAGCTATGACCTGACGGCGGAGCAGATGGGCGACTGGGCGGAAGCCATGGGAATCGAGGCAGTTTATATCGACAGAGACACGAACATCCGTCAGTTTAAGAATGAGCTGCGGTGGAATTCTCTGTATTATCGTTAAGGAAAACAGACCGGAAAAGGAGAGACGGTATGGAGAGGGAAATGATAAAACAGGCGATCGCGGACGGGCAGGCGATCCTCGGCGTGGAGCTGGGCTCCACCCGGATCAAAGCGGTCCTGATCGCGCCGGATCACACGCCGGTCGCGCAGGGCAGCCACGAGTGGGAGAATCAGTTGGTAGACGGCATCTGGACTTATTCGCTGGAGGCGGTCTGGGACGGACTGCGGGACGCCTACGCGGATCTGGCGCGGAACGTGGCGGAAATCTACGGCGTGCGGCTGACCCGGATGGCGGCCATGGGTTTTAGTGCCATGATGCACGGATACCTTGTTTTTGATAAAAATGATGAACTGCTCGTGCCGTTCCGCACCTGGCGCAACACGATCACCGAGGAGGCGGCCGGGAAGCTGACAGATCTTTTTCATTACAACATTCCGCAGCGCTGG
>JAJQBM010000054.1 GCA_021203285.1 Clostridiales bacterium
CACCTTAGAATATGTGACAACAGCGGGGCATCCTGAACATGATTTTCAGAAAAAAGGAGAACAAGTATGATTGACAAATTGATTCGAAAAATTCAGAAAACCGGCGCGCCCATCGTGGTGGGTCTGGATCCCATGCTGTCCTATGTGCCGGAGTACATTCAGAAGGCGGCTTTTGCGGAGTACGGCGAGACGCTGGCAGGCGCCGCGGAGGCGATCTGGCAGTTTAACAAGGAGATTATCGACGCGACCTGTGATTTGATCCCCGCGGTGAAGCCGCAGGTGGCGATGTACGAGCAGTTCGGCGTGGAGGGCATGAAAGCCTTTCAGAAAACGGTTGAGTATTGCCACGAAATGGATTTAGTTGTGATCGGCGATGTGAAGCGGGGCGACATCGGTTCCACATCGGCAGCCTATGCGGCCGGCCATCTTGGAAAAGTACAGGTGGGAAGCAAAACCTGCACCGCCTTTGACGAGGATTTTATCACGGTGAATCCCTATCTCGGAACAGACGGGATCCGCCCGTTTGTCGATGTCTGCAAGGAGGAGAAAAAGGGACTCTTCATTCTGGTGAAGACCTCCAACCCTTCCAGCGGGGAGTTTCAGGATCGCATGATCGACGGGAAACCGCTGTATGAACACGTGGCTGAGAAGGTTGCGGCGTGGGGCGCGGACTGCATGGGAGAGTCCTACAGCGCGATCGGCGCTGTGGTCGGCGCGACCTATCCGGAGATCGGAAAGGTTCTGCGAAAGGTCATGCCGAACAGCTTCATCCTTGTGCCGGGCTACGGCGCGCAGGGCGGAAAGGGTAAGGATCTGGTGCATTATTTCAACAAGGACGGCCTCGGCGCTATCGTGAATTCCTCGCGCGGCATCATCGCGGCCTACAAGCAGGAGACCTATGCGCGCTTTGGGGCGGAGCATTTCGCGGAGGCTTCCCGGCAGGCGGTGATTGATATGGCCGAGGATATCCGCGGCGCACTGAAGTAACAATTCGGAGGAAACTATGTCAGAAAAATTTCAGGAACAGGCGGTAATCCTGTCTCAGGAGCAGATTGCCCTGGACATTTACAGCCTGTGGATTCAAACGGAACAGATCGCGGCGGCAGCGCATCCCGGCCAGTTTTTGTCTCTCTACTGCGATGACAACAGCCGCCTGCTTCCGCGTCCCATCAGCATCTGCGAGATTGATCGCGGCCGGAGCGCGGTGCGCATGGTTTACCGCATTGCGGGAAAGGGAACCGCAGAATTTTCCGCGAAGCAGAAGGGTGATACGATCCGGGTGACCGGTCCGCTCGGCAACGGGTACACACTGAAAAAGAAGAAAGCGTTCCTGATCGGCGGCGGTATCGGCATTCCGCCTATGCTGGAGCTGGCGAAACAACTGGATTGCGAGAAACAGATCATACTGGGCTACCGCGACAGCCATCTTTTTCTGATGGAGGAGTTTCAGCGTCAGGGAAAGGTTTACATTGCGACGGAGGACGGGAGTGTCGGCACAAAGGGGAATGTTCTGGATGCAATCCGCACGCAGGGATTGTCTGCCGATATCATCTATGCCTGCGGACCAACCCCGATGCTCCGGGCGCTGAAGGAGTACGCAAAAGAAACCGGCACGGAGTGCTATATCTCTCTGGAGGAGCGGATGGCCTGCGGAATCGGCGCATGCCTTGCCTGCGTCTGTCAGTCAGCGGAGGTGGACGGGCACTCCAATGTACAAAACAAACGGATCTGCAAGGAAGGGCCGGTATTTGAGGCCGGGGAGGTGGAGCTGTGATCAATACAAAAGTGACGATTGCCGGAGTGGAGTTTCAGAATCCGGTCATGACAGCCCCCGGCACCTTCGGTTCCGGTGAAGAGTTTTCCGAGTTTGTCGATCTGAACCGTCTGGGAGCGGTGGTGACGAAGGGCGTGGCAAATGTTCCGTGGCTAGGCAACCCGACGCCGCGAATCGCGGAGGTCTCCGGCGGCATGCTCAACGCCATCGGGCTGCAGAATCCGGGAATTGATGTATTCATACGCCGGGATATTCCGTTTCTGAAAAAATATGACATGAAAATTATCGTAAATGTCTGCGGCCGGTCGGAGGAGGACTACTGTGAGGTGGTTGAGCGGCTGGCCGACCAGCCCGTAGACATGCTGGAGATTAATATCTCCTGCCCCAACGTGAAAGAGGGCGGGATTGCCTTCGGGCAGGACCCGAAGGCTGTGGAGGCGATCACAAAAGCCTGTAAAAATGCGGCGCGGCAGCCTGTCATTATGAAATTGAGTCCGAATGTGACGGATATCACAGTCATGGCAAAGGCAGCAGAAGCGGGCGGCGCGGATGCCGTCTCTCTGATCAACACACTGACTGGCATGAAGATCGATGTCAACCGGCGCACATTCGCCATTGCGAACAAAACCGGCGGACTCTCCGGCCCGGCGGTTCATCCGGTCGCGGTGCGCATGGTCTATCAGGCGGCGCAGGCGGTTCACATTCCGATCATCGGGATGGGCGGCATTGCGAGCGCGGAGGACGCGCTGGAAATGATTCTCGCCGGGGCGACCGCAGTCAGCGTCGGGACAGCGAATTTCACAAACCCGGCTGTGACCATGGAGATTGTGGATGGAATTGAAAAATATCTGGAAAAAGGGGATATAAAAGATATCAATGCGCTGCGGGGTGCAGTGCGGTAAAGTTTATCAAATCAGATAAAGTAACAAAAAAACAGCTTACGGATGCTGATATGGGGTTCATGCAGGCATTCGAAGCTGTTTTTTGCAAATATGACCGACCTTTGTATCATTCCATATTTACAGGATACCCAGATAATCCGAAATACCGGAGGTATTGACCGTGATCGTCTCGGTCGTGACATTGCTCTGATAAGCGCTGTATCCGGAATAGCCGAGCCAGATGACGATCGCGGCGGCGGCGAGAGTGCCGATCAGCTTCGCAAGCATCGAGCGGCGCTTGGCCTGCTTCATCTCCTTCTGGCGGTTTTTTTTATGTTCTTTGTAACGGTCAACCTTTTCCTGACTCATGTGAAAGACTCCTTTGACAATAAACTGAAAAGAGTATAGCACAGGGGAAAAGTTTCGTCAAACGAAACGTGGGGAATACAGCGATGAA
>JAJQBM010000033.1 GCA_021203285.1 Clostridiales bacterium
CCCATCGGGAAGGATATCCGCGCGGACTATTACCAGCTTCGCCACAGCCGGACCTATGACCACAACTTTGTGCTCTCCGGCTCCGGGCTCACCGAGGCGGCCGTTCTCTCCTCCCCGCAGTCCGGCATCCGGATGACCTGCTTCACGGACCAGCCGGGCATGCAGCTCTATGTGCCTGCCGGTTCCCCGGCCGCGCACGGCAAAAAAGGCCGCTGTTATCCGGCCTATGGGAGTGTTTGCTTAGAAACGCAGCATTTTCCCAATGCCACCAGCCACCCGGACTTTCCCTCTGTCATCCTGACACCGGGACAGCCCTTTAAATCCAAGACCATCTACCATTTTTCCAGTGTGTCCTGACGCCTGACGCAGGGCAAACACAAAAAGGAGCATTCTATGTCACAGGAACATTATTTAGCCGCACAGAAGCTTGGACGAAAAGAGATGCAGGCAAGAGCCGCCCTGTCACAGCCGGATACCCTGCCTGCCCTGGATATCATTCTGGAAGATGTTGAAATACGCGGGGAGGTTCCTCTCGGCCTGATCGATATTCCGACCGATCTGATCGTGGGAACCAAGACAAGAGGACGCATGAACTCCTTTGCCCCGAACTTTATGCCGATCATGGACGAGGACACGGAGTTCGCCATGAAATGGATGAATCTGTGCGCCTCCCATCTGTGGGAGGGCATCCGCGATCCCATCATCGCCTATGAATACCTGAACCATTACTATGTTTTGGAGGGGAATAAGCGCGTCAGCGTCCTGAAATACTATGACGCTCCCAGCGTTCCCGCCTATGTAACCCGGATCATTCCCGCATGGAAAGACACCCCGGAGATCCGAATCTACTATGAGTTTCTCGATTTTTACAACGAAACCAACATCAACTACCTCGAATTCACCCATGAGGGCAGCTTCCGGAGGCTCTGCCGCCTGACCGGCCACAGACGCAATGAGCGGTGGTCCATGGATGACCGGATCGATTTCCGTTCCTGTTACAACCGTTTTGCCGAGGCATTCCGCGATCTGGGCGGCGACAGACTTTCCTGCACCGCCGGCGACGCGCTTCTCTCCTATATGTATGTCTTCGGCTATGAGTCGATGAAAGAGGAAAGCCCGGCCGACCTCCGCAAAAACCTCAAACGGGTCTGGGAGGAGATTGAGATCAGTCAGAGCGATGAGGAGCCGGAACAGAAGACAGATCTGAAGCTGGATCCGACCCCCGATGCCAAAAAAAATCTGCTCTTCCAGATTCTGACGGGCTCCGCGAAGACGGTAAAAATCGCCTTCATCCACGCAAAATCCACGGAGACATCCAGTTGGACGTATGCGCATGAGCTCGGCCGCATGTATCTGAACGATGCGTTTCACGGAAGGATTGAGACCACAGCATACGAAAACAATGCGACCGCGGAGGACGCCGCAAAAGCCATTGAACAGGCGGTCTCAGACGGCAACACGATTCTCTTTACCACGAGTCCGATCTTTCTCTCCGCCAGTATCAAGGCGGCGGTAGACCACCCGGAGGTAAAGATTCTGAATTGTTCGCTGAACACGGCGCACAAGTATATCCGCACATACTACGCCCGGATCTTTGAGGCAAAGCTCCTGAACGGTGTTCTCGCCGGCATCATGACCGATACGGATAAAATCGGCTATATCGCGGACTACCCGATCGCCAGCATGGCGGCAAACATCAATGCCTTTGCCATCGGCGTGAAGATGGTGAACCCGCGGGCGCGGGTACTTCTGGAATGGTCTACCCTGAAAGAAAATCAGGGGATCGATCTGACAGAAAAGCTGTATAATATGGGCGCAACCTATATCTCCCATCTGGATATGATCGTCCCTCAGCACGCCAACCGGCGCTTCGGGCTCTACCGCGTCAACGGAGAGCGGCCGGTCAACCTCGCCATGCCGGTGCTGGACTGGGGCAGATTCTATGAGCGCATCATCCAGAATATCCTGCACAGGACATGGAATACAGACGGCAAAGCAGAGGGGAACAAGGCTGTAAGCTATTTCTGGGGCATGTCCTCCGGCGTGGTGGATGTGGAGTGGTCTCCCTCCATCCCCTCCGAGACCCGGAATCTTCTGGAAACCCTGAAGCGCTCCATCATGCGCTATGACTTTAAGCCCTTCAGCGGCGTCCTCCACTCCCAGGAGGGCGTGATACAGTCTGATCCGGACAGCCATATGTCGCTGCCCGAAATCATCGGCATGGACTGGCTGGCGGACAATGTGGATGGATTTATCCCCACAGCCAAGGATCTAATGCCCGAGATCGAGACACAGAGCGTTGTGCGCCAGGAAGGAATCCGCTAGGAGGACGATCCCAAATGAAAATCATGGCTATTGCCGACAGGGAATCGCCGGCGCTCTGGAACCACTACAATGAAAATCGTCTGACCGACACGGACCTTATCATCTCCTGCGGGGATCTCGATCCCCGCTATCTGTCCTTTCTGGTCACATTTGCCAATGTCCCCGTTCTCTATGTACACGGGAACCACGACCATTGCTATGACCGAATCGCACCGGATGGCTGCATCTGCATCGATGACCGCGTCTTTCTCTACAACGGTGTGCGCTTCCTCGGTCTGGGAGGCTGTATCCCCTACAAGGAGGGCGCCTACATGTATACCGAGACTCAGATGCGGCGGCGAATCCGCAAAGTAGCTCTCCAGATCCGCCGATACGGAGGTTTTGATGTGCTGGTCGCCCATGCGCCCCTGCGGGGCATCGGCGACGCAAATGACGCGCCCCACCGGGGTTACGAGGCATTTTTCCCGCTGTTGGAAAAATATCGTCCTGCCTACATGCTTCACGGGCATGTACACATGCAGTATGATTACACGCTGAAGCGGGAAAACTCCTATCTGGATACGAAGATCATCAACGCATATGAAAAATATTTTTTAGAAATCTGAGTCCTGCCCCAGATACCTCCGGATTCCCTCGCAGATCGCCTGTGCCGCCTTTTCCTGATAGTCCTCCTCAGACAACAGAGTCTCCTCCTGGGCATTCGAGAAAAATCCGCACTCCACGATCACTGGTGTGCTTCCCGTCAAGTAGACAATAAAAAAATTAAAAAGTTTTTCCTACC
>JAJQBM010000104.1 GCA_021203285.1 Clostridiales bacterium
TTTTAGGATTGTGGGAGCACGAAGTGCGGAACAATCCGTAGTATCATACCCTTTTATCGCTATACAATTAGTCTTCCGCCCAGTCGAGCGACCGCGTCACCGCCTTGCGCCAGCCTTTCATCAGCCGTTCTCTCGTCTCCTCATCCATATTGGGGGTAAACGTATGTGCAAGCTCCCAGTTCCGGCGAACATCGTCGAGACTATCCCAATAACCCACGGCAATCCCCGCCAGATAAGCGGCTCCCAGCGCCGTCGTCTCCACACAGCTCGGCCGGAGCGCATCGACTCCCAGCATATCCGCCTGGAACTGCATAAGGAAGTTATTATTGGACGCGCCGCCGTCCACGCGCAGATTGTGAATCTTCACGCCGGACTCCTTCTCCATGATCTCAATGATCTCTTTATTCTGATACGCGATGGACTCCAGCGTCGCCCGGATAAAATGCGCCTTGTTGCAGCCCCTGGTGAGTCCGACCACCGTGCCTCTGGCATACTGATCCCAGTACGGCGCGCCAATCCCGGTAAAGGCCGGTACCACATACATCCCGTTTGTATCCTGGACGGATTTCGCGTACTCCTCTGACTCCGCCGCATTTTTTACAAGCTGCATCTCATCCCGGAGCCACTGAATGCCGGCGCCCGCCACAAAGATACTACCCTCAACCGCATACTGCACCGTTCCCTCCACGGAGGCGGCAACAGTGGTCAGCAGGCCGTTTGAGGAGAGTGTTTTCGAATCCTCTCCGATATTCATCAGGATAAATCCGCCGGTTCCGTATGTACTCTTTACATCGCCGGGTTCAAAACAGCACTGTCCGAAAAGCGCCGCCTGCTGGTCGCCCGCCGCGCCGGAGATCGGAATACTCGCCCCCAGCACATTGGTCTCGGTATACCCGTAGATGTGACTGGAAGGGCGAACCTTCGGCAGCATGGACTTCGGAATCCCGAAATATCCGAGAATCGTCTCGTCCCAGCACAGCTTGTGAATGTCAAACATCATCGTCCGTGCCGCGTTTGAATAGTCCGTCACATGAACGGTACCGCGGGTCAGCCGCCAGATCAGCCATGTATCAATGGTTCCGAAGACAAGATTGCCCTCCTCGGCCTCCTGCCTTGCGCCCTCCACGTTGTCCAGAATCCATGCCACCTTGGAAGCGGAAAAATAAGCGTCCGGAATCAGTCCGGTGGTTTTCTGCACATATTCCGCCAGACCGTCCTCCTTCAATTTTTCGATTCGGTCCGCCGTCCTCCGGCACTGCCAGACGATTGCGTTATACACCGGTTCGCCCGTGTGCCGGTTCCAGACCAGCGTCGTCTCCCGCTGGTTTGTGATCCCGATCGCTGCGACATCCACCGCGGAAATCCCCAGCTTTGCGATCGCCTCCATAGACACCGCAAGCTGGGAGGACCAGATCTCCATGGGGTCATGCTCCACCCATCCCGGCTGCGGATAAATCTGAGTAAACTCCTTCTGTGCCACACTGCAGATATTCCCCTGATGATCGAAGAGAATGCTCCTGCAGCTTGTCGTCCCCTGATCCAACGCCATGATATATTTTTTCATAGTCTGCTCCTCTTCTGACGTCAAGCCGGTACTTCCTTTGTCGCGATGACCGGAACCCCGGTTCCCGCAACATTCTCCACGATCACCTGTCCGATATGAACCGGTGCGGATACCTCCACACCCTTCAGTTGTTTGACACAATCAAAGATTTTTCCCTTCGGGATATCCGACGCGGTCTTTACGGAGACCATACCGCCCTCCGCCACCATAACAGTGGAAGTCGCAATGCGGGTAGGGTTTGTCAGCTCTTTTCTGGCGTAATCATCGCCTCTCTTGCATGTATTGCCTGTGACGGATACAACCTTGCCTCCCTCCATCGCAGCGGTCAGGTTGCAGCCCATCGGGCATCCGATACAGATCAATTCCCGTTTCTCCATCCCTACTCCTCCTCTACCTTCACAATAATTTTACCGATCGGCTTATGCTGTTCGAGAACCTCGCGCTTCAGCACGATCTCCTCCATCTCGCCCGGTGCGACCACCGGACGTTTCTTGCGAATGATACGCTCATCATCCAGATACACACAGGTATAGCAGTTTTTCACAATCCGCCCCACGCGGAAGCGAACTGTCATCTTCTCCTGCATGTGATCCACATGAATCGAACAGGGCACGGTATAACGGACGTCGCCCTGCGGCACCATGGGAATCGCACCGGACTTCTCCTCCTCGCCGCGCAGGATATAATCCGCCGCATGGCGGCCTGCCATCGATGCCTCCTCGGAGACAAAATCAACCAGATCATGCACATGGAGAACATTTCCGCAGGCAAAGACGCCGGGGATGTTTGTCTCCAGGCTCTCGTCCACCACCGGTCCGTTCGTCACGGGGTTCAGCTCCACGCCCATGCCGCGGGAGAGCTCGTTCTCCGGAATCAGGCCGCAGGATAAAAGCAGCGTATCGCAGGTGTACTCCTCCTCCGTGCCGGGAATCGGACGGCCGGTGTTGTCCACCTCCGCGATCGTGATCCCCTCCACGCGCTCTCTTCCCTTGATATCCACCACGGTGTGGCTCAGCTTCAGCGGAATGTCAAAATCATTCAGGCACTGGACAATATTTCGCTTCAGTCCGCCGGAGTAGGGCATCAGCTCTGCCACGACCTTCACCTTCGCGCCCTCCAACGTCATCCGCCGCGCCATGATCAGGCCGATGTCGCCGGATCCCAGAATCACAACCTCGCGCCCCGGCATAAAGCCCTCGATATTCACCAGCCGCTGCACGGTGCCGGCGGAGTAAATGCCCGCCGGGCGGTAGCCCGGAATATTTAAGGCTCCGCGCGGGCGCTCCCGGCAGCCCATCGCCAGAATCACCGACTTGGCCTGCACCTCCGTCAGACCCTCATCCTTATTTAAAAGCGTCACTACTTTATCCGCGGAGATATCCAGCACCATCGTCTCCGTCTCATAGGGAATCCCCAGTTCCAGAACCTTGTCAATATAGCGCTGCGAATACACAGGGGCGGTCAGCTACTCCTAATA
>JAJQBM010000114.1 GCA_021203285.1 Clostridiales bacterium
CCGCAATCACCTGCATCCGGTCTCCGAACAGGCAATCCTTCATCTGAAGGCCGAAAATGCCCATATACCAGCCTTTTCCCAGATATATTTCTATTTTGTTTTCTTTTTTTATCATCTCAGTGACATCAAAAGTCTGATACTGATACGACTCCGAATAGTCATTGATGTAAGGGGTCAGATACTCCTTCCCCGTTTTTTCTCCGTTAATATAAGTCTCATAAAGACCAAGGCCGCAGATATAGAGCCGCGCCTGTGAGACCTCCCCATCCGCCGCGAATCTTTTCTCAAAAACCGGGTGAAAGGCATCCTCCCGCTTCGCCGCGATCCACTGCGCCGTCCACGGTTCCGATATCTTTCCGCTCTCAAAGGAGGCCGTCTCGCTCACCGCCGTCTCCCCATTGTCCCCGGTCACGGTCACTCGCCAATAATATGTTTTCCGCGGATTTATCCCCACTGCAATCGTCGTTCCCGCGCAGGAGAGATCCGTGCCCTCCCTGACGGCGAGAATTTCCGAAAAATCAGGATTATCGGAGACCTCAACTTTTGCATAGCTTTGCCTTTTCGCCTCCGTACTGCGCACTTTCCATGAAAAGCTCAGCTTCTCACAGGAAAGCCCCATCGGCTCCCTGATTCCGTTTACTTTCAGGTCTGTTATATTCATCTGCTGACTCCCCGCCTTTCGGCGTTCGCATTTCTTTGAAAGAGCCACCGCATCTGTTTCTATGCGGTGGCTCTGCAATCACCACACCCGGTTCATTCTTCTAAAGAGGGGTTCTGTCATTTCGCTGCCCGCGCAGCCTTCGCTTTTTCCATCTTCTCATGGAACATCTTCTGCTCCACAAGGAGGTAAGAGTTAGAGGTATAAATCAGGAAGACCATAACGACCAGACCGTTGATCACGGTCATCATGGAGGAACTGCATCCCAGCCATGTCAGCCCCGATGTCAGGAACGCCTGAGAAACCGCTCCGATAAAGATTCCGATTGGCCTCGGACAATACTTTGCAATCGCTCCGCCGATAAACATCGGAAGGAACGCTGTCATAAAATACGAGGAGCTGGACAGTCCCGTCTCAGGCGACACGGTGCCGTACTTACTGATATAGACACAGGCCGCGACGCCCAGAAGCGCTCCGGCGATGATATAGCAGATCACCGCGTTTTTCTTCTCATTGATACCCACATCGGTGGATATCTTCTGGCCGCTGGCCAGAGAATTCCGGTTATAGCCGAACTTTGTGTGATCCCAGATGATTACCATAACCACCAGAACTACAACAATCAGAATCAGCGCGCCGGGCATCTTGGAAAAGACCAGCATGTTGCTCTTTCCGACCAGCTTCACGCCCTTGGCCTTGTTGTACATAAAGCCGAGTGCCTCATAGATCATGGCCAGACCGAGAGAGACCACCATCGGAGGCAGGCCGAGACTTACATATACAACTCCGGACACCCGACCGATGATCGCTCCGATCAGCAGCGTGATCACCAGCAAACCCATAGCGCCCATATCATGCTCCTTGGCAATGTTGCCGCCTAGGATAATGGAAAGGACGATGGTGGATCCGATACTGAAATCGAACCGCCCGCTGGTCAGGTTGATGGACATCGCCAGCGCGATCAGACTGGAGTACACCGAGGTGTACAATATTGTCTGCAGATCAGCCCCCACACCGAATCCCGCGTTTCCCGTCACATTACACATAATAAAGAAGAACAGGTACACGATCACCGGAATCAAGAGACTCATCACGATGTTTTTCCCGATTTTTGCTATTTTCCCACTCATAGTTTACCCTCTTTAAAATACCAGATTTGACGTTGCTTTACAGTTTACTGGATAGCGGAAATTGTGCCTTCCGCATCAAGCGATGAATAGTAGTCATAGATATCATCAAATGTGATATCCCCGTTCAGGCCGGCAAACATATTGGCCAGATCCTCGGCGGTGACAAAGAAGTTTCCGGCGTCATGATACTCATAGATTGCATTGAATGTATCCGCATCGGTTACCGTCCAGCGCTGGGTCAGGATCTTGCCCGCTTTTCCGTCGTCTGTGCGTGTCACATCGCCGTAACCGGTCGCGGCGTTCACAATCTGAACGATCGCGTTCGCAAACACAACCTCCTCGCAGTCATACACGATGCAGGTGACCAGTCCGGAATTCACAGCGTCATAATAGGTGTCGTTGGTCTCGCCGATGGTCGCTACGCTGATGCTGTCGGATTTTCCTGCATCTGCGATGGGCTGGAAGAGGCTCGCCGCGTTAAAGGATACCGCCACGCCGTCATAATCGCTTGCAAGCATCTTGCCGACCGCTGATGTGAAGTCGTCCGTTCCCGGCCATCCCTCAACAATGTCCTCATCCTCGTTAAATGTGATCTCATAACCATCTGCCTGCGCAGCTTCGATACCTGCGACAAATCCGGACTGACGGTCAATAAACATCTGAATACCGAAGGATACGCCGCCGTTGCAGTAGAATATATGGGTCACTCCCTGCTCTGCAAGACTGTAAGCCATCTGATAACCGCCCAGATAGTCGCCGTTCTCTGTGGAGCTCTCATCCTCGACGAAAGTATAGGTTCCTACATAGAGATCTTCATCTGCGAAATCATCATAATACTGCTCTGTGCCCCAGCAGTACATTCCCTGATCAATGGTTTGCTGCATCGCTTCCGCACCGGAAACATTGTAATAACCCATGATCGCGTCGCAGCCTGCGGATGCGCAGGAGCTGATGAAGTCCAGCTCTCCCTCGGAGTTCTCAATGCTCTCAGAATACATAAATGAAATGTTGAAATTCTCCTCCACATAATCAAAGTACTCCTGAAGTGCCAGGAACTGCTCGTCCGTGGTATCATACACTTCAACGCCGATGGTCACGCCTTCCTCCGGCCATGTGCCGTCCAGAGTAACGGAAGTCTCCGCCTCTGAGGTGTCCTCCGCCTCAGCGGTCTCCTCCGCCGCGCTGGTCGTGTCATCTGTCGCGGCTGCAGAGTCTGAAGTGCTGCTTGAGCCGCAGCCTGCCAGTAATGC
>JAJQBM010000269.1 GCA_021203285.1 Clostridiales bacterium
CGTTACGACTACATCGAAACAGGCTCATTAATTCGCCTGAAAAAACCACAGAAAATATCATCATCCCCTCAGAAGAAAAACATATCTACATGTATCCCATGGATTTTGAGGAATTTCTTTGGGCGATGGGCGATGAGGCAACCATACCACTGGTTCGCCGCTGTTTTGAAATCAAAACACCTCTCGGCCAGGCACTCCACCGCAAGATCATGAACGACTTTCGCCAGTATGTTCTCGTCGGTGGTATGCCGCAAGCAATTCTGGCTTACCAAAACGGTAAAAACTTCGAAGCTGCCGATGAGGCAAAACGCCGCATCCTTCGGCTTTACCGTGACGATGTTTCTAAATTCGCATCCGGTTATGAGAAAAAAGTATATGCTGTATTTGACGGAATTCCGAGTCAGCTTTCAAAAAAAGAAAAAAAGTATACCCTTTCTTCGATCGATAAAAATGCCCGTTTCCGCACATATGAGGATTCCTTTATTTGGCTGAATGAAGCAATGATAATAAACATCTGTTTAAACGTAACCGATCCGAATGTCGGTTTAGCACTCAGCGGAAATGAAACAACACAAAAATGCTATATGGCAGACACCGGCCTTCTTGTTACACATACTTTTATGGATTCCTCATTTACCGATAATGAACTGTACAAGGCAATCCTGTTTGATAAGCTCAATATTATCGAAGGCATGCTCATGGAAAATGTTGTAGCACAGATGCTTCGCCGCAATGGGCATAAACTGTATTTTTACTCCCGCAATGACAATCTTGTCAGGGAAAACCATATGGAAATTGATTTTCTGATTACACAAAACCAGAAAATTTGTCCTGTAGAAGTAAAATCCGGAAACTACCGCGCACATTCCTCTCTTGATAAGTTCCGCAGAAAATTCTCATCAAAAACAGGGGATTCCTATATATTATATTCAAAAGATATAATGGAAAAGGACGGCGTTTGGCATCTTCCGCTCTATATGGCAATGTTTTTATGAAAGTGTCGTGTGTTCAATCACGCAGGTATGCTTCTTCGCGTCTGCTCCCTTTGCATCCTTATCGTAATTGATTCCAACGAGGAGCAGCTCACCGCCAAGCCCCTTCAGTTTTCCGTCGTACCGCTTCTCTTTGATCTGGTGGATCGCACTGCCTGCGGACTTGTTATATTTCAGTTCAATGACCATGGCAGGCTTATCCGATCCCTTCCGCGGGATAAACGCATAATCTGCAAAACCCTTCCCCGTGGGAAACTCACGGAAAATCTCGTAATGGTTCCTCGCCGTATAGTAGGCAAGCAGAATCGCACAGCTCAGGGAATTCTCATCGTTATACGCAAGGCTCGATGTGCAGGTCTCGTGCGCCAGCTCCAGCGCCTCCGCTACCGTCTCCGCATCGCCCCGGATCGTTGCCTTCAGGAGCTTATCCGACTGCGAGAGGGACCGCTCCACCTCCGTCCATCTGCTCCCCTTCACCGCCGCGCGGAACGAGTCCGCCACTTCAAGGTTCGGTATATACGCCTCCTTCTCCTCGTCGTCATACGCGAGATAGCCGAGGTGGATGAGCAGCGTCAGCACATCGTCCCTGTTTTTAAAGGAGACCACATCGTTCTGGAAGGTCATCGTGTACACCTCCACCCGCTGCCCTCCCAGCATCTGTATGATGGCGTCCTTCAGGCCGTCGAAATTCAATGTAATGTAGTCAGTCAGGGACTCATAAGCCTCCGTTGTCGTCCAGTAATTTTTAAACTTCCTGTTTGTCACCGCGTTCATGACTGAATTCGGGCTGTATACCGAACCAACATCTGAAAATGAATACCCGTCATACCACTGCTTCATCGTTTCAAAAGGAAGTCCGCTGTCATCGCAGAGCTTCCTCACCTCCGGCTCTGTAAAACCAATATATTCGGACAGTACAAGCGGGTCAATCATCGTATACTCCCGGAAATCCGTCATCGCAGACTGGGTCCCGTACTTTTTGATCGGCAGAATGCCGGTGATATACGCCCCGGCGATCGTCGCATCCGTGGCAGGTCCTCCTTTAAAAAGACCTCTCATGAGCTGCACATAATTTTTCTGCACATCTGCATTATTCTTCGCCTCGCGGAACAGGGCATCCCACTCGTCAATGATGACAAAAAACTTCTCCCCCGTCGTCTGGCTGACAGCCGCAAGCGCGTCCGGCAAAAAGACCTCGTCCGGTCTGACAGAATCCGGATATGCCTCCGTCAGTTCATCGATCACGGCCTGCTGGATATCTGAGACAATATCAACCCCGCGGTTCTTCGCACGCGTGATGGCACGGGTAATGTCCAGATAAATCACATCGTATTTATTCAGGTATTCCCTGAAGAAATCCTTTTTTGAAATTTCCAGTCCCTCAAACAACTCCCTGGAATCACAGCTCCTGTCATAGTAGGCGCACAGCATCCTCGCCGCAAATGATTTGCCAAAGCGCCGTGGGCGGGTTGAGCATATCATCCGGAATGATGTCTCCATAACCGAATTGACATAGTCGATCAGTCCCGTCTTATCGACATAAGTCCGCTTTCGAATCATTTTAAATGCTTCGTTGCCCGGATTCAGATAAATCCCCATACCGCACACCTCCATTCACCTATTGCGTCTCAACTGGTAAAATCATACCACAATCCGAAATGTTCTTCAACGGATGGGTTTGTTTTTTCTATCTTTTCTCAAAAACCAAATGCCCGAATGACAAGAGCCCTCTCATTTTCCTGCAGGCTTCCGTCATCCGGGCATTTTTCGATATCATCTTTTTCTTTATATTCTTCTTCGGCTTCAATATCTGTGCTACTCTGCTACCGCGGTTGTGCCATCCGTACCATCCGTGCCGCCTGTCACACCGTCGGTTACGGCGTCACCGGTATCCTCCACCGCATCCCTTACATTATCCGCCGCGTCGTCGAGATCATCCCGCGCATCCGTCGTGCCGACACTCTCTGTATCGATCGCATCCGCATTGCTCTTGTCAGCATCTGTGTCGTCGCGGGCGTCATCCACACTGTCCGTAACATCGTCAT
>JAJQBM010000196.1 GCA_021203285.1 Clostridiales bacterium
CTGTCGATGACGAGCTCTGCGCCGCTGCATCCGCCTGTGCCGCCGCATCCGCCGCTGCCTGTGCTGCTGCCGCGTCCGCCGCTGCCTGTGCCGCCGCATCTGCCGCTGCCTGCGCCGCCAGCGCCTCATAATTCCACTGTGCTGCCGCCGCCTCAATCGTTGCCAGATCATTGGTGGCAATGGCGGCGTTAATCGCAGCAACCGCCTCCGCGTTGCTGGATGCCGTTCCAACCTCGTAGATCGTCGGCGACATCTTATAAGTCGTCGTGTTAAAGATCTCCCGGCTCTCCTCCACACCGTTCACCGTCACAATCTTCCACAGGCGCGCGGTCTTCCCTGTGTGGGAGCTCTGCACCTTTGTCACGGTTCCGATCGCGGCATCCGTAGCCTGAAACTCCACCGTTGCCTCCGTGACACTCGTCGTCTCGCTCACAAAGGAAACCGATCGGTTGGAGTCTCTGGTCTCCTGCCCGTAAACCGTGAAACGGATGGTCGAACCGTCTGTCGTTCCCTCAAGGTAAATGGGCGCATCCGTATCATTCGTAAACTTAAAATCCTTATATGTACCGGCAATCGCAGCATCCTCGGAAGGATCCACATAGGATACCGTCATCGAGTGACCGTACCGCTCTACCACCTCCAGCTCTGCCCGAATCACCGCATTGTATAATGTCGTGGAAACCTGACAAATGCCGCCGCCATAAGAATCCACCGTCGTTCCATTCTCATACGCGGTTCCCAATGCATAGCCATTCGCCGCCGTAAACGGACTGCAGACCTCATAGCCCGAAAATGTCTCGCCGGGATAAACCACCGTCCCGTTAATCTTCGCAGCTCCGACGGATACGTTTGTCTTACGCCCGCTGGTGGAAGACGAATAATCCGTACTGTAGATGCCAAGGACATCCTGAACCTTCGCAAGCTCCTCCTCTGTTCCATCCGGCTCGGTCACCTCAACAACCAGCTCAATACTGGCGTCGTCCTGCCATCCGTCGGAAAAATACTCTGCGATCGCCTGTACGGACGCCTCTACATCCAACTCCAGGCCATTCTGACCCTCTATGATGACAAACTCGCCGTTCTCACGTGTCAATCCGTAGTCTATCGCTTCCTGGTTGACCTCATCCGCGTTTGTCTCCAGCCATGTCGTCACCAGCTCCTCATCGGCAACCAGCGTCAGGGGAAGCACCTTGTCCTCATTCTCAAGATCCTTCTGCTCCTTGTAGCGCCGAACGAGATTCCCTGTCTTGCCGTACTGCATGGCCTCCTGCAAGGTAGCATCCACATCCTCATAAAAGCCGAGCTCGCCCATCGTCGCTTCCAGTGTCTTCTCATCCGCTGTCAGCACAACCGTCTGCGAAGAAATCTCATCCACATAATCGCCGATCGCATCCTTCGCCTCATCGTATGTCATGCCGCCCACATCCACGCTGCCGATAAAAACACCGTTCGCAATCGTGTCCTCTCCGTCTGACTGCTGTGCCCGCGCGTCAACCGCAGCCCAGCCCGCCGTCAGGAGAACTGCCGCCGCCAACACCGGAACCGCCTTTATCCATCTTTTCATAGTCTCACCCTTCCGTAATATTTAACAGCCAATGCTGACAAGAACATCGTCACAACCATGGCGATCAGGACAACGATCACGATGATCGATGTGATAACCCGTTTCTTCTTTGACTTCTTATACATCGCAACCGCTCCTCCTGTCTCTGGCAGAATTTATTCATATCAGTCCTTATTTTATGACAAATGCGTTTCGGATTCAAGTATCTTTTTCATTTCTTAACAAAGAATTCGATTTTGTAGCAAATTTGGCCGTTTTTTGGTCAAATTTAGCGAATTCCGAATGTTTTTAGGATTGTGGGAGCACGAAGTGCGGAACAATCCGTAGTATCATACCCTTTTGTCGCCTTAATCATTCGATGCGGACGACAGAGAAGGGAAACCCGCGCGGATCTCCCTTCTCCCTGTTCATGTAATCATCCTCATATGGTATCTGATCCTGCTTTCCTCATATACGCAGAGATCAGAAAATGTCCTTCTCCTCCTCATGCACCGAGGGAAGAATGGACGCAAGGTTGGAAGACTCCTTGATGTTGTGCGCAAACAGCCCCTGCGGGACAATCGGTGGAATGCTGACGCCCTCCGGAAGCGCCTTTACGACTTCACCGGTCTCCGTCAGTACATAGCCGATCCAGAATCTGGAGCAGAACATCACGCCATCCTGATACGGATACCATTTGTGGGTCATCACAGCCGCGCAGGAGCTCTCCCCGATCGCGCAGACCATGGACTTGCATTTCTCTGTGCCGAGCTCCGCCATATCATACCCCAGATCAGAGGGTTTTTTGAAGCAAAGCTTCAGAAACTCTGCGCCCGGTCCCACATCCTCGATAATGTAGTGATTCACGCCCCATGTCTTCTCATTCATCGGGACGGACGGATCCGTCACATAGTCCGCCCGGTCAGCCCGCGCAAAATAGTGATCCTCCGGATCCCAAATCTTATAACGCAGGTCGGAACCGACGGAATGCCACGGGAACCACCAGTCCAACATCTCGCTGGTCACACCCGGCATGTAGGTCGTGTTGCAGACCTCCGCCGTACCGTCCTCGAGGATGCCGTAACCGACCTGACAGTACCCGGCCTCCTCATCCTTTCCCTCAAGGAAAAGCTGCCGCTGTGCAAACGGAATCAGCATCTTCGGGTCTGCCGGTCCCGCCGCGAGAATCGCCAGCTTCTCCTCCGGAATCGGCGCAAGATCCTGTTCAAAATACTTGTAATAGGAGAGACTTTTCTCCTCCTGTGAAACTCCGACTTTCTTTCCCATAGCCATACCTCCAATCGTTGTAGCAGAATGATTAATAATTTCCTATGTTTATTGTATAATTACAAAATTCGTTTGTAAAGGGAAGAATCTGTGTTATACTTATTCCCGAAAGGAATGAATTATGGAAAACCGCATTCAACGCACCGATCTGTTCACAATCCGGTTTTATGAAAAAACATGGTTCCACGGCAGCTTTTG
>JAJQBM010000225.1 GCA_021203285.1 Clostridiales bacterium
TGGCCTCCTCCTGGCCGTAATCGGTCTTGCAGACCTTCGGCCACTCCGGCCACGGATTGTTCTCCGCCCGCTCATCGGGCGCTTTCGGCATCATCTCCAACTGTGTCACACTCTTTGCGCCGTGGCGGATGGATGTGCCGACACAGTCGTTTCCGGTGTCGCCGCCGCCGATGATCACCACATGTTTGCCCTTCGCGGAGACATACTTTTTATTCTTCAGATCGGAGTCCAACAGGCTCTTCGTGGTCTGCGAGAGGAAATCTACCGCGAAATAAATGCCCTTCGCGTCACGCCCCGGCGCATTGATATCGCGCGGGTGCTTGGCGCCGCAAGCCAGAACGACCGCGTCGTATTCTTTTAGAATCTTTGCCGCCTTCTCGTCGCGCCCCACATCGATGCCCGTGAGGAAAGTGATGCCCTCCTCGCGCATAATATCCACCTTGCGCTCCACGATCTGTTTTTCCAGTTTCATATTCGGAATGCCGTACATCAGCAGTCCGCCCGGACGGTCGTCGCGCTCATAGACGGTGACCAGATGGCCGCGCTTGTTGAGCTGATCCGCCACCGCCAGACCGGCAGGGCCCGATCCGATGACCGCCACCTTTTTTCCGGTGCGGGCTTTCGGCGGCTTCGCCTTCGCGTAGCCCATGGCATAGGCATTCTCAATCACGCCGTGCTCATTTTCCCGAACCGAGACCGGCTCGTCGTGAAGTCCGCAGGTACACGCCTTCTCACAGAGCGCCGGGCAGACGCGGGATGTAAATTCCGGAAAATTGTTTGTCTTGATCAGCCGCTCGTAGGCCTGCTCCCAGTTTCCGCGGTAGACCAGGTCATTCCACTCCGGCACGAGATTGTGCAGCGGACAACCGCTGGTCATGCCCATCAGCGTCATTCCGGACTGGCAGAACGGCACACCGCAGGCCATGCAGCGCGCGCCCTGAATCTGCTGCTTCTCTTTGGAGAGATACACATGAAACTCATTAAAATTTTTGATACGCTCCTTCGGGTCGATATCCTTGCTCACCTCTCGGTCATAATCCAAAAATCCAGTCGGTTTTCCCATTTTATCTCCCCTCCTTAATGCTCAAATTTAGAATAAAACGCTTCAATCTGCGCCTGCTCGACATTGTAACCCTTTTCCTCCATCTGAACGATGGCGGTCTGCATATTGTGGTAGTCATACGGGATGACCTTCTTAAACTTCGGCAGATACTCGCCGAAATTGTCCAGAATCTCTTTTCCCTTTTCGGAGTTTGTGAGGGTCACGTGCTCCTGAATCAGGCTCTTCAACTCCAGAACATCATACTTGTTGGTCAGGCTCTCCGTGAAGACCATCTCCTTGTTCGTGCGGGTGTAAAAATCATTGTCCTCATCCAGCACATAGGCCACGCCGCCGCTCATTCCGGCCGCAAAGTTCTTGCCGGTTTTTCCGAGAACGACCACCCGGCCGCCGGTCATATATTCACAGCCGTGGTCACCCACGCCCTCCACAACGGCGATCGCGCCGGAGTTTCTCACGCAGAAGCGTTCCCCGGCCACGCCGCAGATAAACGCCTTCCCGCTGGTCGCCCCGTAGAGCGCCACGTTTCCGATAACAATATTTTCATCCTGTTTAAAGCGGACGCCCTTCGGCGGATAGACGATCAAACGGCCGCCAGAAAGTCCCTTCCCGAAATAGTCGTTGCTGTCGCCCACCAGCTCGAGGGTCAGTCCCTTCGGGATAAAGGCTCCGAAGCTCTGCCCGCCCGCGCCATTGCATTTCATGATGTAGCTGTCGTCCTCCAGCGTGTCGCCGTAGCGGCGGGTGATCTCCGAGCCGAAGATTGTGCCGAAGGAGCGGTTGGTATTGGAGACCGTGATCTCAATGCTCCGCTTCTGCCCCTGCTCCAGCGCCGCACCCATCTGCTTTAAGAGAACCTTCTCATCGATGGATTTTTCCAGTTCAAAATCGTAGACCTTCGTCGGGTCGAAAATAACCGTATCCTTCGGTCCGGCGAACGGATTCTGCAGGATATTGCTCAGGTCAAGCTTGCTTGCGTTCCCCGACAGATTCTCCCGGACCTTCAGCATATCGCTGCGTCCCACCAGCTCATCCACCGTGCGCACACCGAGCTTTGCCACGTATTCCCGCAGCTCCTGCGCGATAAATTTCATGAAATTCATCACATACTCCGGTTTTCCGGAGAAACGCTTCCGAAGCTCCGGATTCTGCGTGGCCACGCCGACCGGGCAGGTGTCCAGATTGCAGACGCGCATCATCACGCAGCCCATGGTCACCAGCGGAGCCGTGGCAAAACCGAACTCCTCCGCGCCGAGCATGGCGGCGATTGCCACATCCCGTCCGCTCATCAGCTTTCCGTCCGTCTCAATGCGGACCTTGTTGCGCAGCCCGTTCATGATCAGGGTCTGATGTGTCTCCGCCAGACCGAGCTCCCACGGAAGACCGGCGTTGTGAATGGAGCTCTGCGGTGCCGCGCCCGTTCCGCCGTCATAGCCGGAGATCAGGATCACCTGCGCGCCGGCCTTCGCCACACCCGCGGCGACCGTTCCGACGCCGGCCTCGGAGACCAGCTTCACCGAGATCCGCGCCTTTCTGTTTGCATTCTTCAGATCAAAAATCAGTTGTTCAAGATCTTCAATCGAATAAATATCATGGTGCGGCGGCGGGGAGATCAGCGACACACCGGGCGTTGACATCCGGGTCTTCGCGATCCACGGGTAAACCTTTTTCCCCGGCAGGTGTCCGCCCTCTCCGGGCTTCGCCCCCTGCGCCATCTTGATCTGAATCTCCTGCGCGCTGACGAGATAGCGGCTGGTCACGCCGAACCGCCCCGAAGCCACCTGCTTGATTGCGGAACAGCGGTCGGTATCTAAGCGTTCCAGACTCTCGCCGCCCTCCCCGGAATTGGACTTTCCGTGGAGACGGTTCATCGCCATCGCCAGACATTCATGCGCCTCCTGCGAGATGGACCCATAGGACATGGCGCCGGTCTTAAACCGCGTCACGATTGAGACAACACTCTCCAC
>JAJQBM010000075.1 GCA_021203285.1 Clostridiales bacterium
TTTCATAGTAAAGACTTTATGGATGCGGAGGCGCTTGCATAATGAGCGAGACAGTGATACCAGCAGAAACAGAGAACAAAGAAACACGGAAAAACCCACTGGGTGAAAAGCCCGTCGGGCGGCTGATTCTCCAGTTCGCGCTGCCCAGCATCGTCGCCATGCTGGTGAGTTCCCTCTATAATATCGTCGACCAATTCTTTATCGGGAGAAGTGTCGGCGAGCTGGGAAACGCGGCGACCAACATTTCCTTCCCTTTAAGCATCTCCTGTGTGGCGATCGCGCTTTTATTCGGAATCGGCGGCGCATCGGCCTTCAATATTTCCATGGGAAAGGGTGAGCGGGACAAGGCTGTGTTTTATCTTGGAAATGCGGCGGTGATGTTTGTCGGATGCGGCGTTGCCCTGAGCGCTGTGACACTGTTATTCCTCGAGCCGTTGCTGCGCTTTTTCGGTTCACCGGACAATGTACTCGGCTACGCCGAAACCTATACCGGAATCGTGGCGTTTGGCTTTCCGTTCCTGATTCTGACGACCGGCGGCGGGCACCTGATCCGCGCGGACGGCCGGCCGAAGGTCAGCATGGCCTGCAACCTGACCGGCGCCATTATCAATACTATACTTGATTTTATATTTGTGTTTGAATTAAATCTCGGCATGGCCGGCGCCGCGACGGCAACCGTCATCGGGCAGGTCGTCTCCGGCTGTATGGCGATTTATTTCCTGAGCCACTGTCAAACTATGCAAATCCGAAAAACCCATCTGGTACCACGGGCAAATAATGTGAAACGGATCGCGTCCCTCGGCGCTGCGCCGTGCAGCAACCAGATATCCATGATGGTTGTGCAGATTGTCATGAACAAATCCCTGAAATATTATGGCTCGTTATCCGTTTACGGCGAAGCCATCCCCATTGCCTGCGCGGGAATTATCACGAAGGTCAATCAGATCTTCATGTCCTTTGTCATCGGCATCTCACAGGGAGTGCAGCCGATCACCAGCTTCAATTACGGGGCGGGCAAATATCTCCGCGTTAAGAGCGCTTACCTGCGGGCGATTTCCTCCGCCGCAGTCATCTCGATCATTGCGTTTCTGATGTTTCAGATCATGCCGCATCAGATTATTTCCATCTTCGGCGACGGATCGGTGGAATACTTCCAGTTTGCGGAAGAATATTTCAGAATCTACCTGTTTTTTACCTTTATCAATTTCATGCAGCCGCTTACCTCCAACTTCTTTACATCCATCGGGAAGCCGACGAGAGGCGTGCTCCTGTCCCTGACAAGGCAGATTATTTTCCTTCTGCCGCTGCTGCTCATATTCCCGTTATTCATGGGGATCGACGGCATCATGTACGCGGGTCCTGTCGCGGACGGCATGGCCGCAGCCGTAACCATTATCATGATCATTCGGGAGCTGTGGGAAGACCGCTACCGCAGAACAAATCCTCAGGTCTGAGCCGGGCGCAGCGGATCGCCCTTTAAGTTGGTAATCAGCATCTGAAGCCGGTTCTCAATATTTGCAAAGCTGATATCCGGGTCGTAATCAAGCGGCAGAATCTGCACATCGGGATAAAGCTCCTTCAGCTTTTTCGCAATCCCCCGTCCGACCACATGGTTCGGCAGACAGCCGAACGGCTGAAGGATTACAAACGCCCGGACGCCTTCTCTCGCATGGTGCAGGATCTCTCCGGGAATGATAATCCCCTCGCCGGTATCAAATGTGCGGTTCACGACAGCATCGCTCTCCTCCGCAATCTCATTTAACCTCGCCGGGCGCTCAAACAAAGGATGGCGCTTTGCGAGGTGATCTGTAAAGCTGTGCGACAGGTCAAACAATTTATCCACAAACGCATACCATACTTTTTCCGACAGCGGCTTGTGCAGATGGTAATCCTTTATCTGCGCATGGCGCGACGAATACGTTTTCCGGATCACATCGGTCATACGCGCCTCGATCACCTCAAGGCCGTTCGCCTCCAGATAATCCTCGATATCATGGTTCGCGCCGGGATGGAAATTGAGAAGATACTCTCCCACAATCAGCACCTTCGGCTTCTGAGCGGAGCGGTCATACCCGACATCCTTCATGATCCCGATTGCCTTGTGAAGCCCGCGAACGGTTCCGGCAAACCCGCTCTTTTCCATACCGTTTATCAGTGCGTCCATCGCGCGCTCAAACGCTGCGTTCGCGCTCCCTTTCTCCAACTCGTAGGGACGGATCTTTCGCAGCAGCTCCTCCAGCACATCGATCATCGGAAGCCCCATCGCAATCAGGGCAGACGAAGAAATATTGAGCTTATAGCCCGGATGCATCCGGTGGCTGTCCACATCGTCATTCGTAAGGATGGGCACATAGTCAAACCCGGCGTCGTCAAGAGCCTTTCGAAGCAGCGCGCTGTAGTGCGTCAGCCTGCAGTCGCCCACATATTTCCCCATCGCAATCGCCGTGTTGTGCGTGTCATACTCTCCGCTCTTTAAGGCAGCGATCGCCTCCCCGATTACGACCTGTGCAGGGAAACAAATGTCGTTGTGAACAAACTGCTTTCCGTAGAGTATCGCTTTCTCTCGCCCCAGAGGCAGCGGCTGCGTGGTAATCCCCTGACGGCTCATCGCCGCGGCCATCAGGCGGCTGAACGCGTGCGAGGTGTTCGGCACGAGAACGACCTTGTTCTTTCTGTCCTCTTTTTCAAATTTCACCGCGTAGGGCTCCGGCAGCTTGTGTATCTCCGGCGCTGACCCGCTTTTCCGCTTCATATTGACCGTATCCGCAAAAGAACGCACCCGTATGTTTAAAGGCCCCTGAATGTCACTCTCATCCAACTTTAAGATCAGGGGAACCTTTCCTGAGATTTCCTTCATCATCCGTATAATCTCGTCTGTCAGATACGCGTCGTGTCCGCAGCCGAAGCTCACAATCTGCACATATTCAAGATTCGGATCCTCCGCGGCAATCACCGCAGCAGACAACATCCGTGCATGGTAATTGTTGCCAATATCGATCTTTGACCTTCGCAG
>JAJQBM010000027.1 GCA_021203285.1 Clostridiales bacterium
GGGGCATGCTTCTGCGCCTCAATAACCAGGTCACGGACACGGGACTCGCCCACGCCGACAAACATTTCCACAAAATCAGTACCGGCCAGCGAAAAAAACGGCACGCCGGCCTCCCCCGCCACGGCCTTCGCCAGAAGAGTCTTACCGGTACCGGGAGGTCCCACAAGAAGCGCTCCCTTCGGCAGCTTGGCGCCGATATCCGTGTATTTGCGCGGATTATTCAGAAAATCCACCATCTCCTGCAGGGTTTCCTTCGCCTCATCCTGCCCCGCGACATCCCGGAACGTCACTCCGGTCGATTTCTCGACGTACATCTTGGCAGTGGACTTCCTGACACCCATGATGCCGTCACCCATGATGCCGTCTCCGCTGCCGCCGCCCATCCTGCGCATGGCAAAGGCAAATATACCCCAGATGATCACCAGAGGAATCACCAGACTCAGGATGCTGTAAATCATACTGGAGGTACTGCTGTTCTTCCCCGTATACTCGACATCGTTCTCATTCAGGAACTCATAGAGATTCTCATCTCCCAGATTCACCGTATAATAGGAAACCTGATAGAGGGTATCCTCATCCTGCACCGGCGTAATCTGAATCTCGCTGGAGGTGATGGTGACACTCTCCACCTCCCCGTCCTCCACCATGGAGAGAAACTCGGAGTAGGTGATCTCCTGATTGGTCAGGCTGCTGACCCGGTTCGTCATGCTCGACACAACCAACAGAATGATCAGTGCGACAAGTACCAGCCAGAGAACGCTCTGCCCGTTTTTCCCGTTCCTATTATTATTGCCGCTGTTGTTATTATTTCCGCTGTTTTCCGGTCTGTTTTCATTCATAAAAACACTCTTATCCTGCGCGTTCCGGCGCATTCCTTTCTCTATTCTTCCCCAGATAAATCTTTCGTGACTCACTCTCTGTCGGCCGCATACGGCCCTGTTCAAAAAGCCATTATAGTTTTTTTTTACAGAGAAATCAATATTGTAAGCATGAAGTTTCTGGTTTTTTTATAAAGTTTTCATGAAAGGAAAAAGGCCACGCCATGCTGTCCGGCAGCCGCGTGGTCCTTCGTTCCGCAATGTTGAATTTATTTTTCTTTCTGATATTTCAGGCTCGCGCCGATAAATCCTGCGAAAAGCGGATGCGGCCGGTTCGGCCGGGACTTCAGCTCCGGATGCGCCTGCGTGGCGATAAACCACGGATGATCCGGCAGCTCCAGCATCTCCACGATCCGCCCGTCCGGCGAAAGGCCGCAGAGATTCAGGCCGTGCTCAGTCAGAATCGCCCGATAATCATTGTTTACCTCGTAGCGGTGCCGGTGACGCTCATGGATTGTCTCGGTCCCGTACACCGTGTACGCCTTGCTGTTCTTATCCAATATGCACGGATAGGAGCCGAGACGAAGCGTGCCGCCGATATCCTCCACACCGTCCTGATCCGGCATCAGCGCGATGACCGGATAGCGGGTAGCGGGATTCAGCTCGATGCTATGCGCATCCTCCAGACCGCAGCAGTGGCGCGCGAACTCCACGATCGCCAACTGCATTCCGAGGCAAAGCCCGAGGTACGGGATTTTGTTCTCCCTCGCGTACTGAATCGCGACGATCTTGCCGTCGATGCCGCGGTCGCCGAAGCCTCCCGGCACCAGAATGCCCTGCACACCGGACAGAACCTCGTCCACATTCTCCTCATTGACCAGCTCCGAATCCACCCAGCGGATGTTCACCGACACATGATTGGCGATGCCGCCGTGCTTCAACGCCTCAGCAACGGAAATATACGCGTCATGAAGCTGGATGTATTTGCCGACCAGCGCGACCTCCACCTCGCCGGTGGGATGCCGCAGCGCGTCGATCATCTCGCTCCAATCCGTCAGATCCGGCACCGGGCAGTCAAGCCCCAGACACTTGCAGGCCACCTCCGCCAGATGCTCCTGCTCCATCGCGATCGGCGCCTCGTAGAGATACTCTACATCCAGATTCTGCAGCACCTGATCCTTCGGGACGTTGCAGAAAAGGGCGATTTTTTCCTTGATGTCCTTTTCCAGCTCATGCTCCGTGCGGCAGACAATGATATCCGGCTGGATGCCCATCCCCTGCAGCTCCTTGACGCTCATCTGCGTCGGCTTGGTCTTGAGCTCGCCGGGAGCCCGCAGATACGGGACCAGCGTCACATGGATGATGATGGCGTTCTCATGGCCGACCTCGTGCTGGAACTGGCGGATCGCCTCCAGAAACGGCTGCCCCTCGATATCTCCGACGGTGCCGCCCACCTCGATGATGGCGATCTTCGTCTCATCGGTCGTGTAATCGCGGTAAAAGCGGCTCTTGATCTCGTTTGTAATATGAGGAATCACCTGAACCGTGCCGCCGCCGTAATCGCCGCGGCGCTCCTTCTGCAGCACCGTCCAGTACACCTTTCCGGTGGTGACATTGGACTTTTTGCTCAGGCTCTCATCGATAAAACGCTCATAATGTCCCAGATCCAGATCGGTCTCCGCGCCGTCGTCCGTGACAAAGACCTCCCCGTGCTGGATCGGGTTCATCGTGCCCGGGTCAATATTGATATACGGGTCAAACTTCTGCATCGTCACCTTGTAGCCCCGCGCCTTCAGCAGACGTCCCAGAGATGCAGCCGTGATGCCTTTCCCCAGACCGGAGACCACGCCTCCGAGCACAAAAACGTATTTTACCGCCATAGACTCTTCCTCCCTAAATCGTTGTCTCATGAAATTTCAAAAATACTTTTTCATTATACATATCCGACGGAAATAAATCCACAGTTTCTTTAAACTTTTTTTCTGCCGTAAAAATATCCGCGGCCTACAGTGCAAACGCCATGATCAGTGGAACCGTGACCAAACTGAACAATGTGGTAAGAAACACCGCCCGCCCGGCCGCCGTCGTGTTGGTATGGTACTGCTCCGTGATCATGGACTGTGCCGAGGAGGTCGGCAGCCCCGCCGTCAGAATCAGGATATCCCTCGTCAGTTCATCCATCTCAAACGGGT
>JAJQBM010000164.1 GCA_021203285.1 Clostridiales bacterium
GCCCTCTGCCGCTGCGTCAGCTCTTCGTAGGACTTCAGGCGCGGATCCTGTCGAAGCGCCTCGTCGTGAGTTTCCCCGAAGGACCAGTTATAAAACGCGTAAAACCGCAGCCATCGCTGGTGTTCGATCCGGCGAAAGCGATCCAGACACGCCGGATCCCGAATCATTTCTTTATAAACCGCATAGGCGTCGGCAAGCATCTGCGCCGTCAGCTCCGTAATATTTTCGTCCTGCAGCAAAATCCTCACCTTGGTAAAAATATGTTCGGACGCCGCGATCTTGGACTGCCTGAGATAATCCCCGAGCTGATCCCAGTCCAGCGAATCCTCCGGATGGCTGTTCCGATACAGATTGTTCATCGCCACCGCCACCTGATTCAGCGTCGTCCTGAGAATATGCTTCGGCGTGTAAATCGACTCGTTCGTCCCGAAATGAGACACGCCCGGAATCGCACGGTTGCTCCGCAGATCGATCCGCCCGCGGATCAGATAGTACCGGCGCATCTGCCAGAAAATATCCCACCCGTTCTGTTCGTCGTCATCGCAGATGATAATGCGGTCCATCTCCTCAAAAAGCGCGTGCTCCATCGTCCACGACGACGCGTGAAAGATCAGTGAATCCCGATCCGCCGACTCCTCCTGAAGCGAGAAAACATCGGCAAGCCCGTGATGAATGTTCAGGAAATCTCCGACCTCCCCGAAAACATGATAGGTGACATGATGCTCCGGCGAGATCACGTTTGTCATAATCGCGCGGGTGAGCAGCGCCTCTCCGTAATGTCCGAAACCGATCAGGGCAATCCGGCACTCCGCGCTGGTCAGCGGCTTCTCCCGCCAATACTCCCGGGCGCAGCAGTCATAGCTGTGGAAGAAATGAATGTTTCCGGAGAGCCTGTCCTCCCCGCTGACCGTTCTCGCATAGACCTCGACCGGCAGCCGCGCGATATTTACCGCGCGGGGATTGACGCCGATGTCATTTTCTTTCATCAGAAAAGCCTTGCACTTCGTCCCGACCCCATGCTTTGCCCCGGCAATGCGTTCCGGCGAAACATTGACACAAAGGCAGGGATAATCCGGCTTTTACTCCACCGCGCTTTTTCCCTGCCCGTAAATAATCACTGCCCGGGGGTCTTCCGCGAGGATCTGCTGTGCCAGCGTATTCGCTTCCAGCCCCATATCGGCAAAATAATACCAGTTTTTCTTTTTCTGCATGGACAAAACCAGCAGAGGAAACCCCTCGCTCATAAGGAAGGACAAAAATGTCCCGAACAAGGTCAGCAGAATGCCGGTCGACAAAAGCAGAAAGACAATCCCGACCGCATGCCCGATCGGCGTGATCGGCGTGACATCACCGTAGCCGACCGTCGTCAGGGTCGCGACAGAGTACCAGATCGCATCCTCCAGCGTCCGGATGGACGACTGCGGGTTGGCGGACTCCGCCAGCAGCATCGCAAGCAGCAGCACCACATAAATGCAGGCCAGCACTGCGATAAAAACAATGTACAACCGTCGCTTTCTCCTCATGAGCATTTTCCTCCCCCATTTTCAGAATACTCATCTCATCTTGACATTTATTTTATTCCGCCCACGGCCGGATCCGGTATGTCGCCCCGATCTCATCGCAGATCCGCTGACACTCGGCCTCCTCCTCGTGTGTGATGGTCGTATCCACCGTGGAGAGAATGACCTGCGGCACATGGCGGACAGACCGTCTGGCAAAATCAAGCATGGCCTCGAAGGACCCCGCGCCGAATTTGCTGCGCACCAGCTCCTGATAGCGCTCGGCGTTCGGCGTATTCAGGCTGATGGAGACCACATCGATCAGTCCCTCAAACTCCGGCGTGATATCCCGCTCCCAGATTAGGTTCCCCATCCCGTTCGTGTTGATGCGGATCTTCGTCCCGAAATTCTCCTTCACATACTTTGCCACCGGAAGCAGCACCGGAAGCGCCTCCGTCGGCTCCCCGAACCCGCAGAAGACAAACTCCTCAAACTGACTCATGTCGAAGCGGTCAAATGCCGCGATCACCTCCTCTAATGTAGGCTCGTGCTCCAGCCAGAGGCTGTCCGACTCCCCGACCCGATCCATGGTCTGCCGCAGGCAGAACACGCACGCGCAGGGACATTTGTTCGTCAGATTTGCGTATAATCCGTTGTGTACCTTGTATAAAATCTCCATGATAAATCCTCCTTCCTCTATTTCGGCGACATCCTCTCCAGATGTTCCTCAAAACAAGCCCCTTCCGTCAGCGGAATATTCCGCGCTATGGAGCTGATGATCGACCGCTTGATAAACGCGGATGCCCGCTTTACGGAATCCCCGAAGGGCACGCCGTTCACCGCGTCCGCCGCAAGGATCGCCGCGAAAATATCTCCGGTCCCGGAACGGGAGGTCCCGACCCGGTGCGTCCGCCGCACGCGAACCTCTTTTCCCCTCTCATAGCAGAGGTTCGCCACAAAACCGCCCTGCGGAATGCCGGTGATCACGATCTTCTCCGGCCCCATGGCGCTTAAGGATTCCGTCATGGCCGTGATCTCCGCCACCCTCCACTTTTCCTTGTAGGGAGTGTCTGTCAGGATGCAGGCTTCCGTCAGGTTCGGCGTCAGAATATCCGCGTACTGCACCAGATGACGCATCTCCCGGCACATCTCCATCGTATAGGTCTCATAGGGCTTTCCGTAGTCTCCCATGACCGGATCAATGAGAACGATCGTCTTCTCCCCGGTGAACTCCCGGAGGAATCCCTCCACAAGCTCAATCTGCTCCACGGATCCGAGAAAGCCGGTGCAAATCCCGTCAAACTGCAGATCCAGTTTTTTCCACTCCGCCATATACGGCTCCATTTTTGATGTATAATCGTCAAAGAAATAGCTGTCAAACCCCGTGTGATCGGATAAAATCGCCGTCGGCAGCGGGCAGCACTGGATTTTCATCACCGAAATAATTGGCAGAGCCACCGCGATGGAACAGCGCCCGAAGCCGGAGAAA
>JAJQBM010000251.1 GCA_021203285.1 Clostridiales bacterium
GGTGTAGATCTTGCCTGACTTGGTCAGAATATCGCTGACCTGATCGGTGGTGATCGCATCCAGGCCGCAGCCGAAGGAATTTAACTGGATCAGGTCCAGGTCGTCCCGCGTTTTGACGAACTGCGCCGCCGCATAGAGGCGCGAGTGGTACATCCACTGATCGAGAACGATGAGCGGCCGTTCCACCTGTTTCAGGTGTGAGACGGAGTCCTCCGTCAGCACCGCGAATCCGTAGGATGTGATCAGCTCCGGAATGCCGTGGTGAATCTCCGGGTCGATGTGGTAGGGGCGACCCGCCAGAACGATGCCGCGGCGGTGGTTTTCCTCCATCCACTGCAGAGTCTGTTCTCCCTTTTTCCGCATATCGTCGCGGGCGGCGGCCAGCTCTTCCCATGCCTTGTGGATAGCGGTTTTGCTCTCTGAGGTGGAGATGCCGAATTCTTCCTTCAGGATCACGGTCAACCGGTCCGTCAGAATCTTCTCATCCGTGAACGCGAGGAAGGGATTGATTAGCCGCACCTTTCCGGAATTGATATCATCCACGTTATTTTTGATATTCTCCGCATAGGAGGTCACGATCGGGCAGTTGTAATTGTTCCCCGCCTCCTTAAACTCGTTGCGCTCATAGGGGATGCAGGGGTAGAAGATCGTCTGCACACCCTCCTTGATCAGCCATGTAATGTGGCCGTGCGCCAGCTTGGCCGGATAGCACTCCGACTCGCTGGGGATGGATTCGATGCCCAGCTCGTAGATCTTCCGGGTGGAGAGGGGAGACAGAACCACATGAAATTTGAGCTCCTTAAACAGGATGGCCCAGAAAGGGTAGTCCTCATAAATGTTTAAGACGCGGGGAATGCCCAGTGTCCCCCGCACCGCCTCTGCCTCGGGCAGGGGCTCGTAGTCAAAATACCGCTCCAGCTTGTATTCAAAAAGATTCGGAATGTTTTCTTTGTTTTTCTCTTTTCCGAGCGCCCGCTCGCAGCGGTTCCCGGTGATATACTGACGGCCGCCGGAAAAACGCTTGATCGTGAGCAGGCAGTTGTTTGTGCATCTGCCGCACCGCGCCAGCTTTGTGGAAAACTCCAGCTTGTTGATCTCCTCAATGGAGAGCATGGTGGAGGACTGTTCCTCGTAGCGCTCTCTGGCGATCAGCGCCGCGCCGAATGCGCCCATGATGCCGGCAATATCCGGACGGACGGCTTCCCGCTCGGAGATGGCCTCAAAGCTTTTCAGAACCGCGTCGTTGTAAAATGTGCCGCCCTGTACCACGATGTGTTTGCCGAGCTGATCCGGGTCGGAAAGCTTGATCACCTTAAACAAAGCGTTCTTTATGACAGAGTAAGCCAGACCGGCGGAAATGTCGGCGACGGTTGCGCCTTCCTTTTGCGCCTGCTTCACCTTTGAGTTCATGAACACGGTACACCGCGTGCCCAGATCAATGGGATGCTGCGCAAAAAGCGCCTCCTTCGCGAAATCCTCCACAGAGTAGTTCAGGGACTTTGCGAATGTCTCGATGAAAGAACCGCAGCCGGAGGAGCAGGCCTCGTTCAGCTGGACGCTGTCCACCGTGTTGTCCTTGATCCGGATACACTTCATATCCTGTCCGCCGATATCCAGAATGCAGTCTACCTCCGGGTCGAAAAACGCGGCGGCAGTATAGTGGGCGATGGTCTCCACTTCGCCGTCGTCAAGCATCAGGGCGGCCTTGACCAGCGCCTCCCCGTATCCCGTGGAACAGGAGGAGACGATGTGCGCGTCGTCGGGAAGGAGCTGATAGAGCTCCTTTAACGAGGCGATCGAAGTTGCCAGGGGGCTGCCGTTGTTGCTACTGTAAAAAGAGTAGAGGAGACTGCCGTCCTCGCCGACCAGCGCCACCTTGGTCGTGGTGGAACCGGCATCAATGCCCAGATAGCAGTTGCCCTTGTAAGTGGAAATATCGCCCTTTTTGACGGAAGCCCGGCTGTGTCGGGTGGTAAACGCATCGTATTCCGCCTGATTGGCGAAAAGCGGATCCATACGCTCAACCTCAAACTCCATGTGGAGCTCCCCGGTGAGCTTTTGCATGAGATTCGTCAGAGTGATCTGATTCTCCGGCTTATAGTTCATCGCGGAGCCGATGGCCGCAAAGAGGTGGGAGTTCTCCGGAACAATGGTATGCTCATCGTCCAGCTTCAGCGTCCGGATAAACGCCGCCTTTAATTCCGACAAAAAGTGCAGCGGACCGCCGAGAAATGCTACATGTCCGCGGATCGGCTTGCCGCAGGCGAGACCGCTGATGGTCTGGTTGACAACAGCCTGGAAAATGGAAGCGGACAGATCCTCCCGCGTCGCCCCCTCGTTGATCAGCGGTTGGATGTCGGACTTCGCGAAAACGCCGCAGCGGGCCGCAATCGGGTAGATCGCCTTGTAGTCTTTCGCATATTCGTTCAGACCGGAGGCATCCGTCTGGATCAGGGAGGCCATCTGGTCAATGAAGGATCCGGTTCCGCCGGCGCAGATGCCGTTCATGCGCTGCTCCACGTTCCCGCCCTCAAAGTAGATGATCTTGGCGTCCTCACCGCCCAGCTCGATGGCGACATCTGTCTGCGGAGCATACTTCTGAAGCGCTGTGGACACGGAGATTACCTCCTGAACAAACGGCACCTCCAGATGCTTTGCCAGTGTTAGTCCGCCGGATCCGGTGATCATGGGACTCAGCGTGACATCGCCCAGCTTCTCATATGCCTTGGTCAGCAGATCCGAGAGCGTCTCCCGGATGTTGGCAAAGTGACGCTCATAGTCTGAAAACAGGAGGGTATCCTCCTGATCCAAAATGGCTATTTTTACCGTGGTGGAACCGATATCGATTCCGAGTTTATGTAAAGAAGTGTTTTGCATGTTTCCTTTCACCTTCAGTAGAATATATGTTTTCTTTTTGAAAACACGCCTATTATACGACAGGAAAATTAAAATGACAAGGCATTTTATAGTTTCTTAACATGTG
>JAJQBM010000100.1 GCA_021203285.1 Clostridiales bacterium
TCACTCTATTCTCCTGCAAAAGTCAGGATATATGCAATATTATCATTGTCCGATGTTTCTGTCTAATACGCAAAAAAATAACTGGCTATAGTTTCAGGCTATAGCCCGGCATAACAATTCATTTTCCGACTCTGTTTCAGATTCATTTTCCCGTTCTCCCTTGTCCCGGCACATCTCCTTGACTCGAAGTTCCTTCATGCTCATCATAATCATCCAGAAAACTATATTTCTGACCGTCCCTATGATAACCGATGATGGTCTTCAGATTTACATTATGAACACTGCGGAATATATTCATCTCAATAAACTCGCTCTTCTCTCGCAGCTGTGCAATCAGTTTCTTCATTTCCTCACGCTTGGAATCCCGTCCTCCGCCGCAACTGGCACAGTTTTCCGTAAACCGGCAGGCACACTGGATAAAATGAATACCGTTATAATCTCTCCACGCTTTGATATCTTCTTCCCGAATCAGATACATGGGGCGAATCAGTTCCATCCCCTCAAAGTTTTTGCTGTGAAGCTTCGGCATCATCGTCTCCACCTTACCGCCGTAAAACATCCCCATCAGAACCGTCTCAATCACATCGTCAAAATGATGCCACAACGCGATTTTATTACAGCCCAGTTCCTTTGCGTGAGCATACAGATGGCCTCTCCGCATTCTTGCGCAAAGATAACAGGGATTCCTGTCTATTGCTGCGACCGTATCAAAGATATCAGTATGAAATACCGTCAGCGGTATTCCGAGCAATTCGGCATTATCCTGAATCAGCTGCCAGTTTTCCTCATTATATCCCGGATTCATGATCAAAAAAATCAGTTCAAAATTAGCTTTCCCATGTTTTTGAAGTTCCTGAAATAGTTTTGCCATCAGCATGGAATCCTTGCCTCCGGAAATGCAGACGGCGATTTTATCTCCGTCCCGGATCAGTTCATACTCATTAATACCCTTTGTAAACTTGCACCAGATTTTTTTTCGAAACTTCTTAATCAGGCTTCGCTCAATTTCTGCACGTTTTACCTGCTTTTCTTTCTGTGCTGCCATCAGACCGGCGAGTTTACTTTTCAAAAAGGCGTGATACCCTCCTTTGACGCTGACCGCGGGAAACCCAGCCTCGGAAAGTTCATATGCGATATCCACGCTCTGATCTCCGGTATGGCAAAGCACATAAACCGGATATTTCGAATGTGGATGTATCAGACAGGTCCCTATTACATCTTCCCCATCGTCCGTATCTTTTAAATTTAACGGCAAATCCTTCTCCGACAGCCATTCCCTTATTTCATCTGCCGGGATGTTCACTGCGCCCTCAATACTGCCCCAACGAAACGTGTCACTCGGACGAATGTCAATGATCATCCGCTCTGACATCTTTATCTTTAATAACTCACTTATCTCAATTTCCATGTCGCCATATTGATAATACATAAAACCTCCGCCATCATTATTTCCTACCATATTACTAGACATTACACGAATTTTATACCCGTGATGGGTATATGTCAAGAAAATGTCATCTCTTCACAGAAAATTAACAGAAGTACGGTTACCAATAAGATGTCGCACATCCCCACAAAGTGTCATGCTTTTATTTTTTTTTGCATTTATCCCACTATTCATATTGATATAGTATGTTAAGGGTGATAGAATAAGTGCGTCGGATTTCAGACTGATGACGGAACGCATCAGGAGAACGGGGTTGTGTATCCGGGACATACGGCCGTGTACGCCGCACCGGCAGTATTTGGCACTACCCCAAAACGAGGGAGAATGAATTATATGAATTTTGTATTTATTTCGCCGCAGTTTCCGCGCACTTACTGGAATTTCTGCGACCGACTGAATAAAAACGGTGTAACTGTGCTCGGAATCGGGGACACGCCCTATGACGAACTGCCGATTGAGTTAAAAAACTCGCTGACGGAATATTATCGTCTGGACACGCTGGAGGATTACGATCAGATGCTTCGAGCAATCGGCTTTTTCACCTTTAAATACGGAAAGATTGACTGGATTGAGTCCAACAACGAATACTGGCTCGAGCAGGACGCGAGGCTTCGGACGGATTTTCATGTCACGACCGGCGTGCAGGCGGATGAAGTCAGGCGCTTTAAAAGCAAATCAGGGACGAAAGCCTACTACCGGGAAGCCGGAGTGCCGACCGCGCGCTGCCACAAAGTGACGACCATCGAAGCGGCGAATGCCTTCCTCGTAGAGGTCGTCTTCCCCGTGATCGTAAAACCGTATGTCGGTGTCGGAGCGACGGATAACTGGCGGCTGGACGGAGAGCAGGATCTGGATAATTTCTTTGCAAATCTGCCCAAAGCGCCCTATGTGATGGAAGAGTTTATCGAGGGCGATATCTGCTCTTACGACGCGATCACCGATGCTGAGTGCGCACCGCTCTTTGAGTCGATGACCGTATGGCCCCCATCGATCATGGACATCGTTCTGGAGCAGCGGGATCTTTCCTACTATGTGGCGGCTCAGATGCCGGACTCCCTGCGCAGGCTGGGGAGAGCCACGGTGAAGGCTTTCGACGCGAAGAGCCGCTTTGTGCATATGGAATTTTTTCGTCTGACAAAGGCGCGCAAGGGTCTGGGAGAGGTCGGCGATTTTGTCGGGCTTGAGGTGAACATGCGCCCGGCGGGCGGCTACACGCCGAATATGATAAATTACGCGCACAGTACAGACGTATATCAGATCTGGGCAGATATGGTGTCCGCGAACCAGCGGCTGCTGCCGGAGCGCGGGGAAGATCATTTCTGCGTCTATGCAAGCCAGAGAGACTGCTTTACCTACCGGCACAGTCACCGGGAGATACTTGACAGATATGGTGAGCAGATCATGATGTGCGAGCGTATGCCCGAGATGAATGTTGCTCAGATGGGCAATCAGATGTACACGGCTCATGCGGCCACGCAGGAGGAGACAGAGGAATTCATTCGCTTCGTGACAAACAGAGCATGAGACTTAAAT
>JAJQBM010000010.1 GCA_021203285.1 Clostridiales bacterium
CCCATCGGGGGATATACCGGACTGGTGCAGCGGATGCTGGAGGGAATTGACGTTCGGCTGAACACAGATTACCTGAAAGAGAAGGACGCGCTGGATGCGCTGGCGGACCGGGTGGTTTATACGGGACCGATCGACGCCTATTTCGGCTATCGTCTGGGGTATCTGGAGTACCGGTCGGTGCGGCTTGAGACGGAAGTGCTTGATCAGGAGAATTTTCAGGGCAATGCGGTTATCAACTACACGGATCGGGAAACGCCGTGGACGCGGATCATCGAACACAAGTGGTTTGAATTCGGCCGGGATGCGGCGGGAGCGGTTCTTCCGCAAACCGTGATCAGCCGGGAGTACAGTTCGGAGTGGAAGCCCGGCGATGAGCCGTATTATCCGGTCAACGATGAGAAAAACGCTGCACTTTACGCGGAATACCGAAAGCTGGCTGACCGGGAGACGCGGGTTGTCTTCGGCGGCCGTCTCGGGGAGTATAAATATTATGATATGGATGCGGTGATTGCGTCCGCGCTGGAATTATGCGAGAAGGAGGGATTTTGTTAAATAGTCAAAAAGAGATACCGAGAACCCATACATACATGCACACCGTGCAGTATTACGAGACGGATGGCATGCGCATCGTCCATCATTCCAACTACATCCGTTGGATGGAGGAGGTCCGGCTGGATTATCTTGACAAGCTTGGGCTTGCCTACGGGGGCATGGAGGAGGAGGGCGTCATCATACCGGCCCTCAGCGCGTCCTGTGAATACCGTGCAGCCACCCGGTACGGAGAGACCGTGAAGATTATTGCCGAGATGGAAAAGTTTGACGGCCTGCGGTTTTTTGTGTCCTACCGAATCACCAGTATGGACGGGACGGTGCTTCACGCGACAGGCCGCAGCTCCCACTGTTTTCTGAACCGGGAGATGAAGCCGGTGAATATTAAAAAAGCCGCTCCGGCGATCTATGAAGTCTTTAAAACCTTTAAAAAAGCATAAAAAGTTTGCATTCACGGAAAAATGGTATTATACTACGCATAGCAATATGGAAGGAGGAAGCTCATATGGCACAGATTACCAAGGACACATTGATCGGCGAGCTGCTTCGCGATCAGGAGCATATCGATGATATCGCAGAAGTATTATTCGGGATCGGTATGCATTGCCTCGGCTGCCCGTCTTCTCAGATGGAGACGATCGGCGAAGCCGCCATGGTGCATGGGCTGGAGGCGGACGAGCTGGTTGCCCGCCTGAACGCGGTGGTGGAATAACCGCTGTCACAGAATAAAGTATCCCCCGCTGTCAGTATTGAGACAGCGGGGGATTTTTCGTTTAAAATAAGATGTCAGATCTTCGCCAGCATATGGACAGCCTTCCCTGTGAGGATTGTCCTGCCGTGCTCCCGACAAAACGCCTCGGTGGCAGGCAGACACCGTCTTTTTTCAAGAAAAACAGACATGGTCATGATAATCCGGCCAAACTCCATGGCCGTGTGCGGCTGCTGGTGCAGAAAGAGGAGATACTCATTGGTCCGGGGATCCCGGTAAAGCGCGCTCTCTCCCCTGTATGCATCGGCCGCTGCCTGACAGGCATGAATCGCAGCCTCCGTATCCGTGAAGGCGAAGAGACAGACTTGATCGGCGGGGAGCTCCTTTGCGGGAGGCGCCTGCTTCGCAACGGCATTTGTGATCTCCTGCCTCAACTGGCTCAGGAGACCGGCCAGCTCATCCGGAATGTGCGGAGAGGACTCCGGAGTATCGCTTTCCTCCTTATCCAGCTCCTCGTCGCTGAAAAAATGAGAAAACTCCGAAAAGCGGGTGTCCAGCTCATCCGGCGATTCGACCTTGGTGATGATCAGTACAATCTTTTCCGCGGAAAGCGGAATGGCTTCTACCATGAGCGGAATATCTTCTGCTTCGAATCCGAAATCAATGGAAGCCTGCTCCATCATGTCCTGAAAAAGCGCCCTTGTCTTCTCAGTGCCGTAGGCCAGCTCACTCAGCTTGATATGGCGTTCCGCCAGATCCTCCTTGGTGAGGGTGCAGCGAATCTGCTGTTCATTTAATTTTTCGATCTTCATGGTATCACTTCCTTAACTGGCTAACATAATAACAAAAAATCTGTCGAATAGCAATAAAAATAGTTGAAATCTTTTTGCCCCTGTGATATAAAGGATACATGAGTATTCCGTTTCAGACGAACAGGTTACAAAATCATTACCGCAATATCATTTGCAGTACATTTCGTACATTTGGATTTTGCATTTGCGGTAAGTTTAGAAGATGATATATCTTCTGTGACATTCCAATGATCCTGATGGGTCATCGTATAGTATTTCCGAGATTTTATGATTTACACAGCAGAAGTATGGGGGTATCTGTCCTGTGAAACGAACGCTCTGTCTATATCCTTTTTGCCAGTATATGAGAAAACAGTGGAAAAGCTGACAAAAAGTAGAAAGGAGGGGAGAGGTATTTTTTGGCAGGCAGGTGCTCTTTTTCAATTTTTCTATATTATTCTTAAGAAAGGAAGGTACAAAGATACGATAAAAGATTTCAGTTTACCGGAGGACCTGCCCGCAGACACAGAACGGATTCTGTATATCACGAAATAAGCTTCCGTTTTGGTTACAAAGGGGTGGTAATATGCAAAAAAAGCATAATAATGGTTGTACCTTGATGGTGGAGCTGCAGAACTATGAGCAGCAGGGAATTTCAATCTGGCTGGAGGGCTACCCCAGCGATCCGGCCGGTGTGATGAATGCTGTCAGGGTAAGAGAAGGGATTTCCTACATGAGAGACTATGTTTTTCGTGCGGGAGAATTAAGGGAAGTACGATTTGATAAAATTACGGGATCATAAGCCATGTGATTACCGGACATCGGTATGCGGCCGGCACAGGACTTTGCCGGCCGTGTATTGTTAATCAGCGGTAAAGAATAAAAACTTTTCGCACTAAAATTATTATTATTTCCCACACTT
>JAJQBM010000232.1 GCA_021203285.1 Clostridiales bacterium
GCCGACAAGGCCGCCGTCGATGTCCGGTTTGTCGAAGAGCTCGGCCGCGTTTTTGCCGTTTACGGATCCGCCGTACTGGATGCGGATGGACTCTGCCGTCGCCTCGTCATAGACCTCCGCGATGCAGGCACGGATCGCGCCGCAGACCTCCTCTGCCTGATCGGCTGTGGCTGTCTCGCCGGTACCGATCGCCCAAATCGGCTCGTAAGCGATCACCGCCGTCTTCGCCTGATCCGCGGTCACATTCTGGAATGCGATCTTGATCTGCATACGGATCCAGTCGATGTAAATGCCCTGCTTGCGCTGGGTCAGAGTCTCGCCGCAGCAGACAATCGGGATGATGCCGTGCTCAAACGCCTTCAGCACCTTCTTGTTAACGGTCTCTTCGGTCTCCGCGAAGTACTCTCTCCGCTCAGAGTGGCCGATGATGACATATTTCACGCCCGCATCGGTCAGCATCGCCGGAGCGATCTCGCCGGTGTAAGCGCCTTTCTCCTCATAATACATATTCTCCGCGCCGATCTGGATATTGGAACCCTTCGCAGCCTCGATCGCCGGGATGATGTCGATGGCGGGTACGCAGAATACAACGTCCACATCGTCATTTTTCACCAGCGGCTTCAGCTCGTTGATCAGAGCGACCGCCTCGGAGGGGGTCTTGTTCATTTTCCAGTTTCCAGCGATAATTTTCTTTCTTGCCATGATAAATGTCTCCTTTTCTATTCTCTAACGATCGTTCGCTGCCGCCACGCCGGGAAGCTCCTTGCCCTCGAGGAACTCAAGGGACGCGCCGCCGCCTGTGGAAATATGGGTCATCTGTGCGCCAAAGCCGAGCTGGTTGACCGCTGCCGCGGAATCGCCGCCGCCGATGATGGTCGTCGCATCGGTCTCTGCCAGCGCCTTTGCCACCGCGATCGTGCCCGCTGCCAGCGTCGGGTTCTCAAACACGCCCATCGGGCCGTTCCACACCACGGTCTTCGCAGACTTCACAGCGTCCGCATAGAGTGCCTGTGTCTTCGGTCCGATGTCGCAGCCCTCACGGTCTGCCGGCATATTCTCGGAATCATACACCTCGGTCTCCACCGGAGCGTCAATCGGATCCGGGAATTTGTCGATGGTCACGGAATCCACCGGAAGGAGCAGCGTCTTTCCGAGGGATTTTGCCTTCTCCATCATTTCCTTGCAGTAGTCGATCTTTGTATCGTCAACCAGAGAGTTTCCGATCTCATATCCCATCGCTTTCTGGAAGGTGTAAGCCATGCCGCCGCCGATGATCAGCGTGTCGCACTTCTCGAGAAGGTTGAAAATCACATTGAGCTTGTCCGCCACCTTTGCACCGCCGAGGATAGCGACAAACGGACGCTCCGGTGTCTCCACCGCGTTTCCGAGGAAGTCGATCTCTTTCTGCATCAGATATCCGACCACCGCGGTATCCACCAACTGCGCCACACCCACGTTGGAGCAATGCGCTCTGTGGGCTGTTCCGAAAGCGTCATTTACAAACACATCGCAGAGGGAAGCCAGATCCTTAGAAAAAGCTTCGCCGTTTTTCGTCTCCTCCGGACGGAAGCGGGTGTTCTCCAGAAGAATCACATCGCCGTCCTTCATCGCCGCGACCGCTGCCCTTGCGTTCGGTCCGACCACCTCCGGATCCGCCGCAAACTTGACCTCCTGGCCGAGTAGCTCGGACAGGCGCGCCGCAACGGGAGCCAGTGTCTTAGTCTTTTTGTCCTCCTCGGTCTTTACCTTGCCGAGGTGGGAGCAGAGAATCACTCTGCCGCCGTCCGCGATCAGCTTTTTGATCGTGGGAAGCGCCGCAACCAGACGGTTCTCATCGGTGATCTGGCCGTTTTTTAAGGGTACGTTAAAATCGCATCTGCAGAGGACCTTTAAGCCCTTTACATTGATGTCGTCTACGGATTTCTTATTTAGTCCCATGTCTTAATCTCCTTTAAAATATAGAAAAAGCAAGGATCCGGCCCTTATCTGACCGGACCCTTAAGAGTCTTTGTACCAAAATTATACTGTGTGAACCATTAAGCAAGCTCAGCAAAGTATTTGATGGTGCGAACCATCTGGCTTGTGTAGCTGTTCTCATTGTCATACCATGAAACAACCTGTACCTGTGTGGTGCCGTTGTCAAGCGGAAGCACCATGGTCTGGGTCGCATCGAAAAGAGAACCGTAGGTCATGCCGATGATATCGGAGGAAACGATCTCGTCCTCATTGTAACCGTAGGACTCGTTCGCAGCCGCCTTCATCGCCGCGTTGATCTCCTCAACCGTGACATTCCCCTCAACAACTGCGTTCAGCATCGTGGTGGAACCGGTCGGGGTCGGTACACGCTGTGCAGCGCCGATCAGCTTGCCGGAAAGCTCCGGGATAACCAGTCCGATCGCCTTTGCAGCGCCGGTGCTGTTCGGAACGATGTTCACAGCCGCCGCACGGGATCTTCTGAGGTTGCCCTTGCGCTGCGGGCCGTCCAGTGTCATCTGGTCGCCGGTGTAAGCATGAATCGTGCACATAATACCGCTCTTGATGGTCGCAAGGTTGTTCAGAGCCTGTGCCATCGGAGCAAGGCAGTTGGTGGTGCAGGACGCCGCGGAGATGATGGTATCCTCAGCGGTCAGGATGTCCTGGTTTACATTATAAACAACGGTAGGAAGGTCATTGCCTGCCGGAGCGGAGATGACAACCTTCTTTGCGCCCGCATTGATGTGCGCCTGCGCTTTTGCCTTGGAAGTGTAGAATCCGGAGCACTCCAGAACAACGTCAACATCCAGTTTCGCCCACGGGCAGTTGTTTGCATCCGGCTCCGCGTAGATCTTGATCTCCTGTCCGTCAACCGTGATGGAATCCTCACCGGCGACTACCGTGTCAGCCTTGGCATATTTTCCCTGTGAAGAATCATACTTTAATAAATGCGCCAGCATATTCGGGCTGGTAAGGTCGTTGATCGCTACGATCTCA
>JAJQBM010000155.1 GCA_021203285.1 Clostridiales bacterium
CAAGCTATGAGTTTGTCGTGGAGCATATGTTCACTGTGACATCGGAACGGCTGGGTATTACCGCAGGAGAAACGGAGAGGCCAACCATTACAAAGACCGATGATGGTTTAGTTGTCACCCTCACGGGACTGTCCCCTGTAGTCGTTTCATGGAAAGCAGTTTCCGATACAACAAGCGCAGAGACCGGCGACACGAATCCGGTGCTCCCGCTGGCGGGTACCTGCGCGGCGGCGCTGGCAGTGATTGCGATGCTGGCAGTGCGCAGGAGAAAGAACGCATAAGGAAATAATACAATAATAGAATGAACAGATAATAGTTACCCCTCTGTCCGCGAACACGATTCACGGGCAGAGGGGTGATTTCATTCATTTCAGTACAACAGCTTTTGCCAAAATTTGCGACGGCGAACGAAACTATGTGGTAACGGATTGTAAAAATAGGTCTTGCAATTTCCGGACATTCATGTTATGCTTCTTCTTGCAAAAAAATAGCTGACGAGATCAGTTTGAAAGGACATTTAATGCGAGCTTACATGCTCGTAGTATGCCTTGGCGGACTGATCTTTTTTGATGCCATCTTTTCTGGATGTGCGGATCCTCCGCCACAACAAAAGAATACAGAAAGGATGGTTGATGTTATGAGTAATTTCGTTTCTACGCAACCCTACGACAGACAGAGTGCTTCTGCCTACGCTTCCTACATGATTGGCTCCAGCCTTTTCCACTTCTGCAGATGCCATAATCATGGAGAAGCATCCCGGCTCCACATGCACTATGTGGAAATGCAGGATAAAATGCAGGAGGAACTGGAAGAACGGTTGATCCGGCTCACCCAGAGACTGGGAAAGCGATTCCTCGGAAAGCTTGGGGAAATGGCTGCCGAGGTGGAGTTCTGGATGAAGGACGGAGTGTACAGGGTGGAGTTTTCCACCGGCGGATTTGAGACAATCGCATTTGAAATCTCTGAAAAAGGCAAAATTAAGCTTTTCCGGTTTGCAGGATAAGCTTTTTTGGAAAAAAGGACTTTTCCACTGACAAGTCCTAATGCTGAAATGAGACATTGGAAATATATGACCGGATCGATATTGATTATTGGGGAACATTATGATATGATTTTTGAAATAATTGTTCCCCAAAAGGAGAAGTATGATGCCCGTACAATACAATAAGATTCAGGAATTGCTCAGAAACCGCGCCGACCTTTTTGCAAGGCTGAATCTTTTGCCTTATGATGGTACGCCTGAAATCAAAGAACGCGGAGACAGGAATTATCTTTATGTCAGAAAACGTGTGGCAGATAAGCTGACATCTACTTACGTAGGACCTTATACGGAAGAGCTCTATAACCTGTTGCTGCGCAATGCCAGAGATGCACGTGTAATCCGAAGAGAACTTCGCCGTGTGGAAAAACAGCTTGCTGCCGCCGGATATTCGGAGGATGAGCTTTCCGCTGAGGTGATGGAGAACATCGCTTTTGCGCGGGCGAATATGAAAATGAATATTTATGATCAGGCCGTTCTGGAAGGCGTCGCGACCTCTTTCCCCCAGACGGAAGAAATCATAGAAAACGGCAAGGTATCCGGCGTAACTGCGACGGATGTGCAGAAAATTCTGAACCTGAAACATGCATGGGAATTTATTCTGGACCGGGATGTGATTGCCTGCCGCTCTGACTATTATATGCTCAGTCACATTGCAAGACTTGTCAATGAAGGTTTTTTTGCGGAAGGTGGGCGCATCCGCGGTGTTCCTGTTACCATTGGCGGTTCTTCCTATGTCCCGCCTTTGCCGGTTGAAATGGATGTAAAAGCTCAAATTCAGAGAATCATCGAAGAATCCGACGAGGCGGTCAACATTGCCATTAAGCTGTGCCTTTATTGCATGAAAACGCAGGTTTTTCTGGATGGGAACAAACGCGCATCGGTCATTTTTGCAAATCACTATCTGATATCTCACGGCGGCGGTTTCCTTGTAATTCCCGAAAAGAAAGTGCCGGAGTTTAAGCGTCTACTGGTGAGATACTACGAAGGAGAGGATATTGCTGTTATCTCTGCATTCATGAGAGAAAACTGTTGGAAAAGGAAGGGATAGTTTATGAAAAGGAAATCATTTTTTCGACTTCAGATAACACAGATATTTGGAACAGGAGCGGTTTTATGATTCAGGATTTGGGTTCTTTACATTTTGAAAATTCTTACCATAATGTACGGCCGACGGCGGACGACCGGATTATCAGCATGTCCGGCGGGCAGATTCTTCTGGGAGGAGAAAAGCAGGCTATCGCGTTCCCACGTTTTGCGGAATTATCGGAAGGGGATCGGAGCGGCGGAGATTTTACTTATCTCTTCGCGATTGGGGATGATCACTTTTTCCTTTGCAGGGATATGGAGGCGGCCGGGTATCGGTATGTGGACACAAAGGAGCTGCGCAAGTGCGGCCCGCATTCCGCAGTCTATGCGGGACTGGTGGGAATGCAGTTGGCGCGGTGGTATGAGGCACACCGGTTTTGCGGCAGGTGCGGGGCTGCCATGGCGGCGGATGAGAGGGAGCGGATGATGCGCTACCCGGTCTGCGGCCAGACGGAGTATCCGAAAATCTGCCCCTGTGTGATCGTGGGTGTGATCCATGAGGGGAAAATACTGGTGAGCCAGTACCGCGGCGGTTTTACCGATCACTACGCGCTGATTGCCGGTTTCGCGGAGGTCGGGGAGACGATCGAGGAGACGGCGATCCGCGAGGTGTACGAGGAGGCGCATTTCTCGATCAAAAACCTGCGCTATTATAAATGCCAGCCATGGCCGTATTCGGAGAGCCTGCTGTTCGGGTTTTTCGCGGAGCTGGACGGCGCGGCGGACATTGTCATCGAGGAGGACGAACTGGCGATGGCGAAGTGGGTGACGCCGGAAGAAATCTTTGAAACGCCGGATGATTTTTCCCTGACAAACGAGATGCTGTGTAAGTTTAAGG
>JAJQBM010000083.1:0-2431 GCA_021203285.1 Clostridiales bacterium
TAGTAGATCTTGCGAATGCTCTGCTGAATGTTTTACCGAGCGGATTTGAAGTTGCTTTGTTGCCGGTGATTTCAATCATCAGTTTCCCTATGACAGTTGTGCTTGGAAGCGATACGGTTTACGCAGTTATTGCTCCGCCGCTTGTGAATATTACCGGAACATATGGTGCATCTACGCTACAGGTTGCACAAGCTATTATAATCGGCGCTACCGTATCGGCAAACTTTTCATTTTGTAATCCGGCACCGTATCTTTGCCTCGGAATGGCGGGCGTGGAAATGAGAGACCACCTGAAGCATTCGTTTTTGTGGGGCTGGATTGTTTGTATCGTTTTGGCGTTAATCGCAATTGTGACGGGTATGTATATGGTTTAAATATTAGCAAATGATAGGTGAGATAATCAGACAGTGAAAGTGTTTGAAGTAATAGGTCTTCTGTGATAAAAGCGAAATCATGGAAGACCTATTATAGTTGTAGAAATAAGCATTTTATGATTGATATGAGCGAAAATAACTTATCCTTGACAAGTCTCTGTAATTCCGATATGCTTTGATTGTTGAAATTTGTTTGAATATCAAAGTAAATGATGAAAAGGTGAGGGTAAGCGATGGCGATGTTTGAGAATCTCAAAAAGAAAGTGAATATCCCGATTCTCGGCATAGGGAAATCAGCGGATAAAACCGAAGGCGGCTCCGGAAAGTACGAGGAGGCGGTCGCGAGGCCGCAGAATAAAGTCCGTCCCTGTAAGAAATGCGGGGCTTCCATTACCGGCCGTGAGGTAAGAGAAAATTATTACATCTGTCCGTATTGCGGCGGATATTACCGTGTCCATGCGTATCGCAGAATCGAGATGATTATCGATAAGGGTACGTTTGAAGAGTGGGACAGCGATATGCCGATCGTGGATCCTCTGGATTTCCCGGACTATAAAGAGAAAGTACAGGCGGCGCGGGAAAAGACAAACCTCAATGAGGCGGTGGTTACCGGACGCGGAAAGATCAACGGGTACGACACAGTCATCGGCGTCTGTGACAACCGGTATCTGATGAGCAGCATGGGTCACAATATGGGCGAGAAGATCGCGCGGGCAGTGGAGCGCGCAACAAAAGATCGCCTTCCGGTGATTATCTATGCGGCTTCCGGCGGAGCCCGGATGCAGGAGGGGATGATTTCGCTGATGCAGATGGCGAAAACATCCGCGGCGTTAAAGCGTCATTCAGAAGCGGGGCTTCTGTTTATCAGCTTCCTGACTGAGCCGACGACCGGCGGTGTGACCGCCAGCTTTGCGATGCTTGGTGATAATATTCTCGCGGAGCCCGGCGCATTGATCGGCTTTGCGGGTCCGCGCGTGATCGAGCAGACGATTGGACAGAAACTGCCGGAGGGTTTCCAGCGGGCAGAGTTCCAGCAGGATCACGGTTTTGTCGATCGCATCGTAGAGCGGAAGGATCAGAAGGAATTGCTTGGGAATCTTCTGCGTCTGCACAGTGCGGAGCATAGCTGGCAGCGTTGGAATGAGGAGGAGATGGGGCGGCCGGATCCGAAAGAGTTCTTCGCCCAGGCTGCGATAAATCTTCCGGTCGGCGAGTCGGAGAAAGCGAAGAGTCGGCGCGCGCCGTTCTCCGGAGAGATGAGCCAGAAGGAGCTCAATAAAATCACTGGTCGCCACCATGAGCCGTGGGATGTGGTTCATCAGTCAAGAAAGGTCGGGCGCCCTACATCGATTTCTTATATGGAAACAATATTCGGTGATTTCATGGAATTGCACGGAGACCGGTATTTCGGGGATGATGAGGCAATCGTAGGCGGCATCGCATCCTACTGCGGGATGCCTGTCACGGTGATCGGTCAGGAGCGCGGAAGAGATTCTCAGGACAGTATCAAGTGCAAATTCGGTATGCCGTCGCCGGAGGGCTACCGCAAGGCGCTGCGGCTGATGAAGCAGGCGGAAAAGTTTAACCGCCCGATCATTTGTTTTGTGGATACTCCGGGTGCATATCCGGGCATGGAGGCTGAGGAGAGAGGTCAGGGCGAGGCGATCGCGCGCAATCTGTTTGAGATGTCGGATCTCACGGTTCCGGTTTTAAGCATTATCATTGGTCAGGGAGGAAGCGGCGGCGCTCTTGCGCTCGCGGTCGCCAATGAAGTGTGGATGATGGAGAACGCCACTTACTCGATTCTGTCGCCGGAGGGCTTTGCATCTATATTATGGAAGGATTCCAAAAAGGCGGATGAGGCGGCGAAGGTGATGAAGATCACAGCGGAGGATCTCTATAAGCTCGGGACAATCGAGCGGATTATTGTCGAGGATGAACCGGCTTCCGCGGAGAATCTGCCGCAGCTTTGTGAGATTATCGACGGGCATATGAGGAGCTTCTTTACCTCCTGTGCACAGAAGACACCGGAGGAGCTGGCAACGCAGCGGTATGAC
>JAJQBM010000083.1:2441-2965 GCA_021203285.1 Clostridiales bacterium
TTACTGTTTCTCCAGATCCCCATTTTTTCGGCTTCTGTGATGAGCTCGTCACGGAAGTCAGGATGGGCGATGGAGATGAGAGCTTCTGCTCTCTGCCATGTGGAAAGACCCTTTAGATTTACCATTCCGTATTCGGTGACCACATAGTGGGTGTTGCTGCGCGTCGCGGTGACGACAGAGCCGTTGGGCAGAGTCGGAAGGATACGGGACTGCAGCTCGCCGTTGCGGGTTTTGAATGTGGACGAACAGCAGATAAAGCTTTTACCGCCCTTGGACAGATAAGCGCCAAGGACAAAATCCAACTGACCGCCCGCACCGCTGATGTGGCGAAGCCCGGAGGTCTCAGAGCTGATTTGGCCGAACAGATCGACATTGACGGCATTGTTAATGGAGATAAAGTTATCCAGAGCTGCAATCTGACGGATATCATTGACATAATCTACCGGTGCAGCCATGCATGCGGGGTTGTTGACTATGTAATAATATAATTTCTTGGAACCGGCTGCAAAGGCATAGCTCAGACG
>JAJQBM010000215.1 GCA_021203285.1 Clostridiales bacterium
GGGCGGACACACTTTTTTGAGATGAGCAACGGGGAGATCAACCCGACCGAGCTGGTTGCGGCGATGATCAACCAGAAGGACAACCTGATCGACGGGATTCGCTACGCGCTGGATACGGTGGAGGGTTCTTTGTCCATGTTGATCCTGACACCGAAGGGCATTTATGCCGCCAGAGATAAGATGGGGCGAACTCCCGTGGTGCTCGGGAAAAAGGACGGGGCGTATTGTGCCTGCTTTGAGAGCTTTTCTTATCTGAATCTCGGATACGAGGATGTCCGCGAGCTGGGTCCCGGGGAGGTTGTCGTTTTTGACGCAAATCAGGTCAAAACGCTGGTCGCGCCGGGCGACAAGATGAAAATCTGTACATTTTTGTGGGTGTATTACGGATATCCGTCCGCGTCCTATGAGGGCGTCAGCGTGGAGAAAATGCGCTATAATTGCGGGACGCTTCTGGCGAGGCGGGATAATGTGGAGGTGGATGTGGTCGCCGGTGTGCCCGATTCCGGTACTGCCCACGCCATCGGCTATGCGAATGAGGCAGGCGTGCCGTTTTCGAGACCTTTTATCAAATATACGCCGACATGGCCGCGCTCTTTCATGCCGACGATGCAGAACCAGCGAAATCTGATCGCACATATGAAGCTGATTCCGGTTCATGATCTGATCCGCGGGCAGCGTTTGCTTTTGATCGACGATTCCATCGTGCGGGGAACGCAGCTTCGGGAGACGACAGAGTTCCTATATGAGAGCGGGGCGAAGGAGGTTCATATCCGTCCGGCCTGTCCGCCGCTTCTGTTTGGATGCAAATACCTGAATTTTTCGCGATCAACCTCGGAGCTGGAACTGATCGGAAGGAAAGTGATTGAGGAGCTGGAGGGCGGCGAGGTCAGCCGTGCGGTGCTGGCGGAGTACGCCAATCCGGACTCGGAGAAATATCAGAACATGGTGGATGCCATCTTCAAAAAGCTGAACTTTACATCCCTGCGGTATCATCGTCTGGACGACATGCTGGAGTCGGTCGGGATTGAGAAGGACAAGCTTTGCACCTACTGCTGGGACGGAAAAGAATAGAATCACTTTTGCCGGGAGGAGGTTCCCTATGCCATACATAGAGTTTGATCACATCACAAAGAAATACGAGGTTGGCGAATAGCCGATTCTTGCAGTGGACGATGCCTCTTTTGTCGTGGAAAAGGGAGAGTTTGCCATTATTCTCGGCGCTTCCGGCGCGGGGAAGACGACGGCGTTGAACATTCTCGGCGGCATGGATGTGGCGACTTCCGGCAGACTGATTGTGGATGGAAATGACATCACAAAATATGACAAAAATCAATTGACAGGATACCGCCGCACGGATATCGGCTTTGTCTTCCAGTTTTATAATCTGGTGCCGAATCTGACGGCGCTGGAGAATGTGGAGCTGGCGGCACAGATCTGTAAGGATTCGCTGGATGCCGGGGAGACACTGGATAGGGTCGGACTGTCCGGGCGGAAGGATAATTTCCCCGCGCAGCTCTCCGGCGGCGAGCAGCAGCGCGTGTCCATTGCCCGTGCTCTGGCCAAAAATCCCAAGCTTCTGCTCTGCGATGAGCCAACCGGCGCGTTGGATTATAATACGGGGCGGCAGATCTTAAAGCTGCTTCAGGATACCTGCAGGAGGGACGGTGTGACGCTCATCCTTATCACGCACAATTCAGCGCTGGCTCCCATGGCGGACCGGCTGATCCGTTTCCGCAGCGGCAAAGTGGTGGAGATGACGGTGAGCACTGACCCGGTTTCCGTGGAAGAAATCGAGTGGTAGCAGTGATGAGACAGAATGCTCTGGGGAAAGATATTTTCCGCACAATCAAAAAAGAGAAAAAGCGGTTTTTCTCCATCATGCTGATCACAGCGCTGGGCGTTGCCATGATGACGGGGCTTACTTCTGCCTGCAATGATCTGCGTTGGTCGGCGGATGCGCTCTATGACGAGCAGAATCTGTTTGACATAGAGGTGTCCTTCACTCTGGGGCTGGACGATGATGATATTGCCGCGCTGGCAGGGCTGGATGAAGTCTCTGCCGTGGAGGGGGAATACTCCGCGACGGTGTATGTGGAGGTCAATGGTGTCCACGAGCAGGCAAAGGTTCGCACACTGGGGGAGACGATCAATGTCCCGACGGTGCTGGAGGGTGCGCTTCCGCAGGCGGCGGATGAGATCGCCGTGACGGAGAGCTATCTCGATGACACCGGGAAACAGGTCGGAGATACGCTGACCTTTACGGAGGCTGACACAGGCGAGGATGAGGACGCGGTTTTTGCCGATGTCGAATATACCATCACCGCTGAGGTTCTGGATCCTTTCGATGTGAATAACCGGGAGGGGAGCGTGTCATTCCGTTCGTCCACTTCCGAAGAATATACTTTTTTTGTCTCGCCCTCTGCGGCAGATACAGATCTTTATACGGCGGTCTATCTGACGGTGGAGGGCGCCGATGTTCTGATGTGCTATACCGATGAGTATGAGCAACTGATTTCTGATGTAAAGACAAAAATCAACACCACTTTAAAAGAACAACAGCAGCAGAATCGCTACGATACCGTGCACGGGGAGGCGTTGGCGGAGTATAATGACGCTCTGGCGGAAGTCCTCGATGAGCTGGCGGACGCGCAGGCGGAGATCGATGACGGCTGGGCGGAGCTGCAGGACGGTCTGGACGAGTTAAATGACGGGAAGGCGGAGCTTGAGGAGCAGGAAGCGAGTGCCAGTCGTCAGATCGCGGATGGCCTGGCGCAGATTCAGTCCGGATATGAGAGTCTGGCAGCGGCAAAGGAGCAGCTTGACGCTTCCGCGCAGCAGCTGGCGGACGGTGCGGCCAGCTCTCGGAGGGAAAGGACGAGCTGGAGCAGACGAAGGAAGAGACGTTGGCGCAGATCGATGCGGGAGT
>JAJQBM010000203.1 GCA_021203285.1 Clostridiales bacterium
TCGCAGATATTCTCTGCCGTAATCATCATATGGTAATCATTGAACGCATCCCAGAGAGCGTCGTTTACCATTGTATCAATCATAGTGGCATTGTTCATTCTGTAACCGAAACGCGCTTTCTTCAGAGCGTAGGGAGCCATGGACATGTTCTCCATACCGCCTGCTACCACGATGTCAGCCTGTCCGGCCATAATCATGTTCGCCGCCTCGTTCACGCACTTCAGACCGGAACCGCAGACTACATTCAGCGTGAATGCCGGAACAGTATCCGGAACGCCCGCCTTGATGGATGCCTGACGCGCAACGTTCTGTCCCTGAGATGCCTGAATAACGCAGCCCATCATTACCTCGTCAACCTGATCCGCAGTGAGCCCGGCGCTGTTGATTGCCTCCTTGATCACGATGGAACCCAACTCGACAGCCGGAGTGTTACCGAACTGTCCGCCCATTTTGCCGATTGCAGTACGGCAGGCGCTTGCGATTACAACTTTCTTTGCCATTGTCTTTTCTCCTTTTGACTTTTTGAAATATTATTTGCGGCGTTCAAAGAACAAACGCCTCAGATAAAGTCATTTTAGCACTTTCCAAAATATTTATCAATGGGTGTGCGTCATCTTTTTGTGTTCTTTTTATGTTTCTTTCGTCAAATATCTGCTCCGACTGGAGATTATGTATAGAACTGATTGTCACGCTCCTTCAACGCATAGGCAATATTGATGGCGTGGTCGGAGCAGCGCTCCAGATCCGTGACAATATCGGAGAAAATAACGCCGCTGGTGGGGTTGCATGCGGAGTTCATCAGGCGGTCCACATGATTGTCTATGAGAATCTTCTGTAGGTCGTCCACGCGCGACTCGATCTCCTCCAAACGATCAATCTGTGAATAGTCCTCCGTGGAGAAAATATCCAGCGCCAGCCCCACGGCCTCCATCGTGCTCCCCGTCATCTCCTTCAGCTCGGAGACCGCAGCGTCCGACAGGAAAATCTTCTTTGCGTGAAGCTCCTCCGAATACTCGATAATATTCAGCGCGTGTCCGGAAACCCGCTCAATATCCGTGGTCGCAATGGTCATCATGGAGATGCGTTTCATATGATTTTTCGACAGGTCAAAACGCCGCAGCGCGATCATCTGATCTGAGATTGCATGATTCAGAATCGTCACCGTCTCATCGCGCTCGCGAATCTGCGCCGCCTGCTCCTCATCATAATGGAAGAAACAGGATATCGCCTCCTCCAGATTCTCCGCCGCAATCCGCCCCATCCGCGTGATCTCCAGTTGCGCCTGACGGAGCATGAGAATCGTCGGCACCTTGGTAATGTTCTTCATATATACCAGAGAGCGATCCTCCTGCTTTTTCGTCTCCTCCGGCTTCAACGGGATAATTTTATACGAAAGCGCGATGATCTGTTTTGTAAAGAAAAGCTCAACCACCACGGCAATGATCGCAAAGATCGTATTGGTGTTGGCGATCTGCCGGCCGATATCGTTCGGCGACAGAGACTGTATCCATGTCAGGATTCCCGGGAATACATTGATCAGAATGATGATGATCCCTGCCCGAAATACATTGAACAGCAGGTTCAGGATCGCGGAACGCTTGCCGTTCCGGTTCGTGGTAAGGCTGGCCAGCAGGTTGGGCGTGACCGAGCCGATCGCCGCGCCGATGATCAGATATACAGCCATATCGTAGCTGAGCAGGCCCTGAATCGCAAAAGCCTGAAAGATAACGGTAGCCGAGGATGAGCTCTGCAGCAGCGCCGTAAACGCGATACCGAGCAGCAGCGTCAGAGCCGGATTGGAGAGCGCGGTGAGGAACTCAATGAACGCCGGCGTCTCCGCCAGCGGTGCAATGGCCTCCTTCATGATCGCGATCCCCTCGAAGAGCATGCCAAACCCCATAATAATGGAGCCGATGTGCTTCCAGAACCGCTTTTTGATAAACAGATACATGGCCGCACCGAGAAACAAAAGCAGCGGCGTGACCGCGCCCAGATTAAAGGCCGTGATCTGCGCCGTGATCGTCGTACCGATATTTGCGCCCATGATGACACCGATCGCCTGAGACAGGTTCATCATACCGGAGTCGACAAAGCCGATGACCATCACATCGGTAGCCGAAGAACTCTGGATCAGCATGGTCATACCCAGTCCGACCAGGACAGCAATGAATTTGTTCTTTGTGGCGTGCTCCAAAATCGTCTGGAGATTATCGCCGCAGGCATTCTGAAGGCCGCTGGACATAATCGTCATGCCGTATAAAAACAGTCCGACACCTCCAAGCAACGCAAATATACCTGTCACAGACATTGTCTTATCCTCCGTAGACCGCGACTCCATTGCCGCAATCAAAACTTATTTTAGCAGGATTTTTCCGGTTTGTCGCGCTTTTGTGAAAAAAAGGTGAAATTTGAGAAAAATGCATGTAAATGCGAGAGAAAAAAGTTGGAAATTTCTCCGTTTTGACGGTATACTTAAAAAGCACCACAGAAGAGGAGATTCCCATGATCTACACCGATACCTGTCCGTCCCCTCTTGGGAACATCACGCTGACTGCCACTGAAACCGCGCTGACCGGCCTGTGGTTTGCGGACGAAACCTACTACGGCACAGTGCTCGCGAAAAAAGAGTCCGCGCCCTGCCGGAATCTTCCGGTATTTGCGCAGACCCGTGAATGGCTCGATATTTATTTTCGCGGCAAAAACCCGGGTTTTACGCCGCCGCTTCGGATGGAAGGCACCCCTTTCCGGCAATCCGTCTGGGAAATTCTGAAAACCATCCCCTACGGGCAGACGACAACCTACGGGGAAATCGCGGACATCATCGCCGCGCAGCGGGGCATTGCCCGCATGTCGGCGCAGGCGGTCGGCGGCGCCGTGGGGCACAACCCCGTCTCCCTCATCGTGCCCTGCCAC
>JAJQBM010000227.1 GCA_021203285.1 Clostridiales bacterium
CTTCGTCTCGGTCTCATCGCCCTCCCTGTCCCACGGGAACTCATCATCGGAACAGTCCCGGGGAAACCCGTTGTATCCCATGGAAAGAATCTTGTTGTCCTCGCTGACAATACACGATCCCACCTGAGAATTCGGATCCTTGGAACGCATCCCGGCCAGCTTTGCCACCGCCATAAAGTATTCATCCCATGTGATGTAATTCTCTCTTTTTCCGGTCATGATCTCTCCTCCTGTTCCGGTTTATTCATTATTTGAATATGATTTTACTCATTTCACCCACATTAATCAACAGGAAGTTCAAAATTCATTTGTTAACCAAAAGCTTTATTTTTAGGTTGACAATTAACCGAACGGCCTCTATCATGCCAATGGCAACACACATTCGGAAAATTTGAAACAGGAGATTTTTCTTAGGAAACAACTTGCATCTGAGATCATCAAAGGCCGACGGCTGACCCGGCAGGATGACCTCTCCGTATTTCAACACGCTGATCTGAGCGAATTGTGTGAGGGTGCGGACGCTATCCGGAAAGCCCTCTGCGGCGACCGGATTGACCTGTGCACCATCATCAACGGGCGGGCCGGCCGGTGTTCGGAAAACTGCAAATTCTGCGCCCAGTCCTCATTCAGCGATACAGACTGTGAAAAGCACGGCATGCTCGATACCGCCGCCATCCTTGCGGACTGCAAAGAGCGCGAAGCCTCCGGCGTCCACGCGTACTCCATCGTGACTGCCGGGCGGACCGTAGAGGGAAAAGAGTTAGATCAGTTAATCGCAGCTTATGCGGCGCTCCGCCGGGAATGTAACATACGCTGCTGCGCTTCCCACGGATTTCTCTCAGCAGATGCCCTTCGCCGGTTGATTCATGCGGGCGTTTCCATTTATCACGAAAACATCGAAACCTCCCGGCGCTACTTCCCGAACATCTGCACGACCCACACCTACGACGACAAGATCGCCGAAATCAGGATGGCGCAAAAGGCCGGGTTCACCGTCTGCTCCGGAGGCATCATCGGGATGGGTGAAACCTTTGAGGACCGTGTGGACATGGCAGTATCCCTGTCCGAGCTTGGCATCGAATCAATTCCGTTAAACGCGCTGATTCCGGTCAAAGGGACACCCCTCGAAGATCTGGCACCGCTCACAAAGGACGAAATCCTGCGCACCGCGGCAATGTTCCGCTACCTCAACCCCACAGCCTATATCCGCATGGCAGCCGGGCGAAACTATTTTGAGGACGGAGGGCGGGACCTGTTCAAATCCGGTGTGAATGCCACCATCACCGGAGACATGCTGACGACTGTAGGAAACAACACCAATCAGGACATCGCCATGCTCAAAGAGCTGGGGTTTGACCTGTCTAAACATGAAAAAAGGGAGATTGAGTATGAAATCTGAAGCAACGAAAAAATCGAAACTGACAGTCTATGAAATCGCAATGATCGCGGTCATCACCGCCGTCACCTGCATACTGGCGCCCCTGTCCATCCCCATCGGCCCGGTTCCGATTTCCCTGACAAGCATGGTCATCTATTTTTCCCTCTACATACTGGGATGGAAAAAGGCCACCATCAGCTGCATCATTTACCTGCTGATCGGATTGGTGGGCGTCCCGGTATTTTCCGGATTCACCGGAGGACCCGCCAAGCTCTTCGGCACCACCGGCGGATACCTGATCGGATTTATCCCCATGGCTCTGATCGCCGGAATCTTTATCGAGAAATTTTACGGAAAATGGTATCTCTGCCTGCTTGGAATGATCCTCGGAACCATCGTATGCTATGCGCTTGGAACCGCTTGGTTGGCCGTGCAGGCGAACATGGGATTCAAGGCCGCCCTGATGGCCGGCGTCGTCCCCTTCATCATCGGAGACCTCGTCAAGATGATTCTGGCCATGAAGATCGGACCGCTGATCCGCAAACGGCTTGCGTCGGCAAAGCTGCTGGATAAGTAAAAATTCCCCTGTCTCTGCGCGGACTGATCCTATAAACAAAACTGCATCCCGGTTGTGAGTCTGTACAGCCGGTCTCCCAACTGGTCTTGCAGTTTTTCAAAACCCGGTGTGCCGGTACAGTGACCGGTATAGATCCGTGCAACGCCCTCCTGCCGGAATGCTTCGCACAGATGGTCTATCTCTTCCTCGGAAAAAGCGCAGATCTCCGCACCGTTTTTCCGTCCTTTCATATGAAGACCGCCGATATATGCGCAAACAGGCTTTTGCCCGCACGCGTCTCTGGCTTCGCGGATAATATTGACAGCGCCCGCGTGGGAGCAACTGTTAAAAATCACAAGGCCCTGTCCGGTATCCAGCACCAGACTCTGCTCATGGATAAAGTCATCCGGCACAATCTGTCCCTGCACTTGTTTATACAGTTTATTCTTCTCCCCGATTTGTCCGAGATTCTCCGTGGTATGCGGCACCAGATATGCTCCCGGAAGAATCTCCCGGATGCCGCCTACAGGGATAAAACGCTCCCGATACGCCGCTACATTTTGCGGAACGCTAATCTCGTGCATCCCGCCGCTTGCGGATAAATAGGTATCCAATGCCTCTTTTCGCGCATATATTTTTGCGTTTGGATCCGAGCGAAAAATTGCCTCAAACCCGCCGGAATGGTCATAGTGTCCGTGGGACAGGACATACGCGTCCAGACCGGTCAGCGGGATATTCAAATCGGCCGCGTTTTTGAAAAAGGCTTCGCTGCTTCCGGCGTCGAGTAATATCTTTTTCTCCCCGAATTCTATAAAAAGGCTGAGGCCGTGCTCGCAGGCCAGAACACCATCTGATGTATTTTCAATGAGTACGGTTACATGAATTTTGATTTACTGATTCATATTGACCTCAGTTCAATTCCTTCGTATATGCCGAGACTGTTTTTCTGACTCAGGGCAAACCCCTTCTCTCATTC
>JAJQBM010000091.1 GCA_021203285.1 Clostridiales bacterium
TTTTCAATGTCTACCATATGGGGAGCATATCACTGTCCTTACTGCCAGTCTGATATCAGCATCGCGGCGACCCGCTGCCCGAACTGCACATCCATGATTGACGCCGAGTTCTGAATCAATACGAAGATTTGAAAAACAAAATGCCTCCGCACACGCGGGGGCATTTTTATGTCTTATCTTGCCGCAGGAAGTCTCATCCGCGGATGACATCTCCCATGTCATAAAATCCGGCCGGCTTCCCTGCCAGATACTTCGCCGCCTCAATGGCTCCCTTCCCGAAGATCGCGCGGGAATAGGCTGTATGCTTTAAGGTGACCACCTCATCCGTCCCGCAGAAAAGCACCTCGTGCTCGCCGACGATATTGCCGCCGCGGACAGATTGGATGCCGATCTCCATCGGTTCGCGCTTCTTCCGCTCGGAAAACCGATCGTATTTGTAAGTGTACGCCTGATCCATCGCTTCATTGACCGAATCCGCCAACGCAATCGCCGTTCCGCTGGGCGCGTCCAGCTTCCGGTTGTGGTGCTTCTCCACAATCTCCACATCAAAACCCGCGCCTGCCAGCGACCGCGCCGCCGTCTTTAAAAGCTCCATCAGGGTGTTGATTCCCAGAGACATATTCGCGGATTTTAAAACCGCCACCTTTTCGGCAGCCGCATGCACCGCCGCCTCCTGCTCCTCAGAGAGTCCGGTCGTGCAGACGATAACCGGAATCGCCCGCTCCACACTGTATGCCAGAAGCGCGTCAATGCAGCTCACATGCGAGAAATCGATGATGGCGTCCGCCTCCGCGCTGCAGTCCGATATCTTTGCGTATACCGGATAGCCGTAATTTTCTGTCGTATCAACATCCACGCCAGCCACGATCTCAATGCCGTCATCCTGTGCGCAGAGGTCGCTGATCACGCGGCCCATATGGCCGTTGCAGCCATTCATAATTACCTTCGTCATAAAAAACGTTTCTCCTTAGAAAATGTAAAAGTTACAATAACGGAAAGTTTTTGTATGTCTCAAAAAATCAAGCTACTTTTCCAAAAGTCCGAAGTTTATGAGTTCCTGCCTCAGGACAGCCTTATTCGCGTCCTCCATCTCGGTCAGCGGCGCGCGAAGCTTCCCGGCCTTCATGCCGAGCATCTCCATCGCAGCCTTCACCGGAATCGGGTTTACCTCAGAGAAAAGCGCGTTGATCAGCGGAATCGCATCCAACTGAATCTGCATCGCCTTTTTGCGGTCGCCCTCCAGATACTCCATCACCATGTCGTGGGCCTGCCGCGGCGCGACATTGGAGAGAACGGAGATCACGCCGATCCCGCCGATGGAAAGCAGCGGGAGCACCTGACCGTCCTCGCCGGAGTAGAGCTCCAGATTGCCGTCGCACAGATGCATCATCTGCGCCGCCTGGGCAAGATTGCCTGTAGCGTCCTTGATGCCCACGATGTTCGGCACTTCCTTTGTCAGCTTTGCCACGGTCGCCGGGAGGATATTGCATCCTGTTCTGGACGGCACATTGTAGATAATCACGGGAACCTTAACCGCATTCGCGACAGCAGTATAGTGAGCGGCCAGACCGCCCTGTGTCGCTTTATTGTAATAAGGCGTCACGACCAGCACGCCGTCCACGCCGATGTCATCCGCCGCTTTGGAAAGCTCGATCGCCGTCCGCGTGCAGTTGCTCCCCGTCCCGGCGATCACCGGGATGCGGTGTTTCGTGAACTCCACGGCTGCGCGGATCACGTCCACATGCTCCTGCTCAGTCAGTGTGGCGCTCTCACCCGTCGTACCCGTGATAATGATACAGTCGGTCCCATTGTCGATCTGATAGTTGATATTCTCCTCAAGCGCCCCGTAATCTACTTCGTAATTATCCTTCATCGGTGTCACGATCGCGACACCCGCTCCTCTGAAAACAGGCATTTTATTTCCTCCCATGCGTAATTGTCTGCAGGCAAACACTTTCACTTGTTATAACACATATGAAGAAAAAATACAACCGTTTATTCATCCGGGATCAGTTCCACCTTATTTACGGAAACCTCGTAAGCAATGCGGCGCTCCGTCTCCTCGTCATCCAGCTTTTTTACATATTCGCGGCTCTGGATCCGCCCGTACATCCGGATATGGCTGCCCACCTCAAAACCGGAGGCAAAACGCGCATTTCTCCCCCAGCAGATACAGGGTATGTAATCTGATTTTCCGTATGACCGGTTGACTGCCAGCAGCACATCCGCAATCTCCCTGCCGATCGGCGGCCTGCGGGATATGGGTTCTTTGCAGAGATATCCGTCCAGAAAAATCTGGTTGGTTTTCTCCCCCCTCCTCCACCTCGTCCGGAAACTCAATTTCCCGGACAAAAACCGACAGCATCAGCCGGTTTTTTCTCTCCTCATGCCGGTTATAGGAGCGGAACTGGCCGGTCACGTGCACCAACTGCCCCGTGTAATCCTGCTCCGTGTCGATGAGGCGCTCCGAGATCATCAGCGGTATGTAATCCGCGTAGTTGCTCAGGCGGTTCACCGCAATCTCCACCAGATAAAATCCCTCCCCGAAAACTTCATGGCTGTAGCGGAAATCCGAGACGATCTCCCCCGTCATGGATACCTGATTGTTCTCAAACAATTTATCCGTCATTCGCGTATACTCCCTTCTTCAAACGTACTTATCCTGTGATTTCAGTTTATTCGTATCTTAGCGTAAAATTCCGCGATATCCCCGCGATTTTTGTCAATAACCACGCGACTCTTGCCAAAAAAAAATAAATATGATTATAATGAGCGCAAGCAATGAGCCGTGCAGCAGAGTGCAGATAGACAGACACGTCGCGCTGGCGCGAAAGGGGATGTCTATCTGTGCTCTGATATAGGGCGAAGCCCGGACAACGAGGAAATCGGAGATTTCCGAGT
>JAJQBM010000235.1 GCA_021203285.1 Clostridiales bacterium
CCGTAGGGCTGCCCCATCATGCCCTGGAAGTAGGACACCACGGAATCCGGGTAGGAAAGCCCCGCGCCCTCGGTCAGGATATTCTCCTTCGTCAGGCCGTTTTTGTACATGAAGATCGCCAGATCACCGACTGCCTTGGAGGTCGGCGTCACCTTCACGATATTGCCCAGCAGATCATTGGCATCCTTGTACAGCGCCTTGATATCCTCGAAATCCTCCGGTGAACCCATACTGGACACCTGCGCCAGAAGGTTGGAATACTGGCCGCCGGGGATCTCGTACTTGTAAATCTCCGCATTGGGCGCCTTCATATCGCTCTCAAACGGGGCATAAACCTTGCGGATCCGCGCGTAGTAACGGCTCAGCTCGTCGAGCTCTTCAAAATCAAGACCCGTATCCCGCCCGGTACCGCGAAGCGCCTCAACCACCGCATTCATAGACGGCTGGCTGGTCATGGAGGCCATGGACTCGATCGCCAGATCCACGATATCGACACCGGCTTCCGCCGCCATGAGAACCGTGCTGACACCGTTTCCGGTGGAGTCGTGCGTGTGAAGATGAACCGGAACATGAAGCTCCTGCTTCAGCGTGGTGACCAGTTCCCGCGCCGCAAGCGGTTTTAAGAGCGCCGCCATATCCTTGATGGCGATAATATGACATCCCAGCTTCTCCAGCTCCAACGCCATTTTCACATAATAATCCAGCGTGTATTTTGTCTCATCCGGGCTGGTGATGTCGCCGGTATAGCAGATCGTACCCTCGACGATCTTGCCGGTCTTTAAGCACTCCTCGATGGGCATCTTCATATTTTCCACCCAGTTCAGGCTGTCAAAGACACGAAAGACATCGATCCCGTGATCCGCAGAGACCTTGATGAATTCTTTTACAAGATTATCCGGATAGTTGCTGTAGCCGACCGCGTTGGAAGCGCGCAGCAGCATCTGGATCAGGGTATTCGGCATCCGCTCCCGAAGCAGCTCCAGCCGCTTCCACGGGGATTCCTTTAAGAAACGATACGCGGTGTCATAAGTAGCGCCGCCCCACGCCTCCACGGAAAATGCGTTCTGCATGAAGGCATTCGTCGCGTAGGCCGCGCCGCAGAGATCCTTGCTCCTCATGCGGGTCGCCATCAGGGACTGCTGCGCGTCGCGCATCGTCGTGTCGGTGACATACAGCTTTTTCTCACCGAGAATCTTCTGGGTATACCCTTCCGCGCCCAGCTTCAAGAACTCATCCCTCGCGCCATACACCGGCTTCGTCTTGTCATATACGGGAAGAACGCGGTTCTCATACACGGGCTTTTCGCCGATACCGGAATTGACGATCTTATCGCCCAGAAACTCGATGACCTTCGTCGCGCGGTCCTGGCTGATCGTCAGGTCAAACAGCTCCGGCGTCTCCTCGATAAAAGTGGTATAACATTTCCCGCTGCGGAACGTCGGATGATTCAGAACATTGATCAGGAACGGAATGTTCGTCTTCACCCCGCGAATCCGCATCTCGCGCAGCGCCCGGATCGATTTCCGGACAGCTCCCTCAAAGGTGCGGTCAAGAGAAATCGCCTTGACCAGCAGGCTGTCGTAAAACGGGGAAACGACGGAGCCGGTAAAGGCATTGCCGCCGTCTAAGCGGATCCCGTTTCCGGAGCCGGAGCGGTAAACCGTGATCTCGCCCGTGTCCGGAAGGAAATTGTTGGCCGGATCCTCCGTCGTCACACGCGTCTGGATCGAATACCCGATACACTGCACCGCATCCTGCGAGGCAATGTTGATCTCCTCGGAATCCAGCGGATATCCCTCCGCCACCAGAATCTGGGACTGGACAAGGTCAATGTTCGTGATCATCTCACTGACCGTGTGCTCCACCTGAATCCGCGGGTTCATCTCGATGAAATACGGATTGTTGTCCTCATCCACCAGAAACTCCAGCGTCCCGGCGTTGCGGTAACCGACTTTCTTGCAGAGACGGATCGCAGAGTCAAATATGATCTGCCTCGTCTCGTCGGGGATGGAAAAAGCGGGCGCATACTCCACCACCTTCTGGTGGCGGCGCTGCACGGAACAGTCGCGGTCAAAAAGGTGGACGACATTGCCGTAATTGTCGCCGAGCACCTGCACCTCAATGTGCTTCGGGCCGCGCAGATATTTCTCGATAAAAATCTTATCGTCGCCGAAGGCTTTCTTCGACTCGTTTTTCGCCTCGTTAAACTCCTGCTCCAGATTCTCCGCACGGTTCACGATCCGCATGCCGCGTCCGCCGCCGCCGTTGGAAGCCTTAAGCATAACCGGAAAACCGACCATCTCCGCGATCTCTCTGGCGACCGCCGGATCCTTGATCGCGTAGTCCACACCCGGAATAATGGGGACATTGGCTTCGACCGCCATTTTCTTCGAAGAAATCTTGTCGCCCATGGCATTCATAATGTCGCTGGAAGGTCCGATGAAAACGATTCCGTTCTGCTCACAGGCATTCACGAAATCCGGATTCTCCGACAGGAAACCATATCCCGGATGGATGGCGTCCACATTGGCATTCAGCGCGATCTTGATAATGGTGTCGATGTCCAGATAGGCATCGATGGGACCCTTATCCGGATTCAGGGGATAAGACTCATCCGCCTTGGAGTGAAAGAGCGCGTATTTGTCTTCCTTGGAGAAAATGCTGACTGTTGAGATCCCAAGCTCGTTCAGTGCGCGGAAAACACGGATGGCAATCTCTCCGCGGTTCGCCACCAGCACCTTCCTGAACGGCCGGATCTTTACATCTTTGCTCATGTTAAAACCCCCTTCATATTGAATTATTGTGATACTGCGGCCCCCAAAGTCGGAAATAGGTATGTAAGTATCTGATTTCCGACTTTTCGTCCTTTATATCACATTATACGGGAGGAAAAATAGAAT
>JAJQBM010000134.1:0-1145 GCA_021203285.1 Clostridiales bacterium
GGTTTATGAGCGGGACGGCAGGTACCAGCTCTACGCGCAGGAGATTACCCTGCAGGGCGCGGGTCAGCTCTATCAGAAGTTTGAGGAGCTGAAACGGGAGCTGGAGGAGATGGGGATGTTTTCCCCCGAATACAAGCAACCCATTCCGCGATACGCCTCGCGCATCGGGGTGGTGACGGCGCCCACAGGGGCAGCCATTCAGGATATCCGTAACATATCCCATCGACGCAATCCCTTCGTACAGTTGGTGCTCTATCCGGCGCTGGTACAGGGCGAGGGTGCGGCGGCATCCATCGTAAACGGGATCCGCGCGATGGAAGAGCACGATGTGGATGTGATCATCGTGGGGCGCGGCGGCGGTTCCATCGAGGACCTCTGGGCATTCAATGAGGAGATTGTGGCCCGGGCGGTGTTTGACTGTCCGATACCGGTGATCTCCGCGGTGGGGCATGAGACGGACACGACCATCATTGACTATGTGGTTGACCTGAGAGCGCCCACACCGTCTGCGGCCGCGGAGCTGGCCGTTTTTGATATCCGGCAGGTTTTTGAACAGTTGGAGAGTGTCCGGTTTACATTGAACCGCAGGATCGGGGACCGTCTGGAGGCGGCGCAGGCAAAGGTTCGCCAGTATGAGCTGAAGCTTCGGATCATGGATCCGAAAAACCGGCTCATGGAAAACCGTCAGGCGGCGGCGGACTATCAGGATCGCCTGCAGAGCCGGATGGAGCAGATCCTGACAGACCGGCGGCACCGTCTGGAGCTTTTTGCGTCGGCTCTGGACGCAAAATCACCGCTGAAAAAAATGCAGGGCGGCTTTGCATGGATGTCACAGGCGGACGGAAAGCGCCTGCCGGGTGTTTCCGTCCTCTCGGAGGGAGACCGCATCCGCGCATACATGCCGGACGGCAGCTTTTCGGCGGTTGTGGAGGAGATCAGCCGAGCGGAGCACTCCGACATGGGACAGGAAGATAATTTGTGCTGACCGGATGTCGGTGAGACGCAGTAAAAATGGATTAATGTGAGGAATGATATGCCGGATATAATGAATGAGACAAACCCACCACAAAAAATTAATCATACAAAACACCACACACTCGAAGAACTTAATTAGCATATCGAAAAAAAACTTCCATATCTGGATT
>JAJQBM010000134.1:1155-2897 GCA_021203285.1 Clostridiales bacterium
ACACACCACAGGAAATGAATCATGCAAAAGCCCTCACTCTGGAAGAACTGTTTGAGCAGATGGATGAGATTCTGGCTGCGATGGATGACAGGGAAATCTCTCTGGAGGACGCATTCTCACTTTACGAAAAAGGAATGAAGCAAATCCGCCATTGCAACGAAAAGCTCGACCTTGTGGAGAAGAAAATGCTGGTCATCGCGCAGGACGGCGCAGAGGAAACATTCGAGTAATGTTATAAAGGAGCACACCATGAATTTTCAGGAGGAACTCGCCGCCCGCACTGCCGATGTGGAGCGCATCATCAAATACTATCTGCCGCCGGAGGAGGGCTTCCAGCGGACTGTCATCGAGGCGATGAATTACAGCTTTCTGGCGGGAGGCAAGCGTCTGCGTCCCATGCTCATGCAGGAGACCTACCGCCTTTTCGGCGGGGAGAGCCCGGTGATCGAGCCATTTATGGCTGCCATCGAGATGATTCACACCTATTCCCTGATCCACGATGATCTGCCTGCGATGGACAACGACGAGTACCGCCGCGGGAAAAAGACGACCCATGTGGTCTACGGGGAGGCCGTGGCGATTCTGGCGGGAGACGGCCTCTTAAACTACGCCTTTGAGACGGCCGTGAAAGCGCTGCAGATGGAGCCGGGCAGTCCGCGCGTGGCGGAGGCGCTGGCAATCCTTTCGCATAATGCCGGGATCTACGGGATGCTGGGCGGTCAGGTCGTGGATGTGGAGTCGGAAGGAAAGCCCCTCAGCCGGGAGAAGTTGGATTTTATCTATGAACTCAAAACCGGAGCGCTGATCGAGGCGTCGATGCGGATCGGAGCGGTTCTCGGCGGTGCGGACGCGGGGCAGCAGAAGCTGATCTCGCAGGCGGCGCGGGATGTGGGACTGACTTTCCAGATTCAGGATGACATTCTGGATGTCGTCGGCGATGAGGCAGTCCTCGGCAAGCCGGTCGGCAGCGACGAGAAGAACGAGAAGACGACATATGTCACGGTTCGCGGTCTGGACGCGGCGGCGCAGGATGCGGAGAGAATCTCCAAACGGGCGGTTGCTGTAATGGAGAGTCTGCCTGTGCAGAATAAATACCTGAATGAGTTGCTGAAATACCTGATCGGGAGAGAAAAATAATGTCGGTTCTTGATCTTATAAACGAACCAAATGATATCAAAAAATTGTCTCAGGAGCAGATGCCGAAGCTGGCGGAGGAGATCCGCACGTTTCTGGTGGAACATGTCGCGAAGACCGGCGGACATCTGGCCTCCAATCTGGGCGCGGTGGAGCTGACGATGGCGCTCCATCTGGTTTTGAATTTTCCGGAGGACAAGCTGATCTGGGATGTGGGACATCAGTCCTATACCCACAAAATCCTGACCGGCCGGAAGGATGGATTTGACCACCTGCGCCAGCTAGGCGGCATGAGCGGTTTCCCGAAGCGGACGGAGAGCGATTGTGACTGTTTTGACACGGGGCACAGCTCCACCTCCATCTCCGCCGGACTGGGAATGGCCCGGGCAAGAGATTTAAAAGGAGAGACCTATAGTGTGGCCTCGGTCATCGGGGACGGCGCCATGACCGGCGGTCTGGCCTACGAGGCGCTGAACAACGCGGCAGACCTGAAAACAAATTTTATCATCGTTCTTAATTATAACAATATGTCGATCTATTAGAATGTCTTCGGACTGGCCCGGCATCTGGCGTCCATTCGCTTGGCGTATTCTTAAAAGTATTTAAAA
>JAJQBM010000259.1 GCA_021203285.1 Clostridiales bacterium
TTTTCCGTCTGTTTTTTGCCCTTAAAATGTCAGGAGTGATTGTTATGAAAAAGTCAGATACAGCGGGCATGCCGTTTATCCTTCTCTATAATTTCGCGGCGGCAGGTTCCACGGTGGCGGCGAATTTCGAATATATCTCTTATTTTCTGGTCAATGGTTTTAATTCGGCGGTGGTGACCTTTGTGAGTCAGAATTACGGTGCGGGGAAGCTGAAACGCTGCAAGAGAGCATTCTTCTTAGGACTGGCCTGTGCCATGGTGACTGCTTTTGCGGCAAATATCTGTTTTTATGCGGGGAGGGGCATGTTGATCCGGCTGTTTACTTCCGATGCGGAGGTTACGGCCTATGCGATGCTTCGGCTGCGGTATGTTCTGCTGTTTCACTGTCTGATCTGTACGTATGAGATTACCGGTTCAGCATTGCGCGGTCTGGGGCATTCCCTCCTGCCGTCCGTGCTCATGATCTTCGGCACCTGCGTGTTCCGGCTGGTTTATATTAACACTGTGGTGATTCGCCATCACGAGTTTCCGGTTCTGATGATGGTCTATCCCTTCTCGTGGGTGCTCACGGGTGCCATGGTGCTGATTGCTTTTCTGGTGGTGTGGAGAAAGGTTCGGAGCAGTATGTGAAACCTGCGGGAGATAGGAAACAGCAGTTTTTTGTCGCCGTCCTGAAAAACTGATTGCCGCGATGAACATTATACGCTAAAATCATGGGTGAGAGATATACTGTACGGAAAAGATATGCCGGAGCGGAAAAAGGAGGAGAAATGGCGAAGAAACTGACAGGACAGGTGACGATACCGACAGATATGGACGTGGTTCCGGAGACTTTGGAGCTGTTGAAACGGTGGGGCGCGGATGCCATCCGCGACTGTGACGGGACAGATTATCCGGAGGAGTTAAAGCAGGTGGATGCGAAGGTGTACGCCACCTATTACACGACCCGGAAGGACAACGCGTGGGCGAAGGCGCACCCGGAGGAGATTCAGCAGTGTTATATTATGACAAAATTCCGAACGGCGGTTGAGGGGAAGCTGTCCATTCATCTGATGGAGGGGATCTATCCGGAGATGCTGGCGGTGAACTGCCGTGACGACATCCGCCGGTGGTGGGAGGTGATTGACCGCACGACGGGTGAGGTGGTGCCGGTGCAGGACTGGTCCTATGACGAGGATTCCGGCGATGTGACGATTGATCCGGCCATTCCGTTTCACGACTATACGGTGAGCTTTCTGGCTTACATCATGTGGGATCCGGTTCATATGTACAACGCGGTCGTTAATGACTGGAAGGATGTGGAGCATCAGATCACCTTTGATGTCCGCCAACCGAAGACGCACGCCTTCAGCATGGAGCGGCTGCGCAGGTTCTGCCGGGAAAACCCGCATGTAAATGTCATCCGTTTTACGACCTTTTTCCACCAGTTCACGCTGGTTTTTGATGAGCTGGCGCGGGAAAAATATGTGGACTGGTACGGCTACTCGGCCAGCGTAAGCCCCTATATTCTGGAGCAGTTCGAGCGCGAGGCTGGCTATCCCTTCCGGCCGGAGTACATTATCGATCAGGGGTATTTTAACAACCAGTATCGCATTCCGTCCAAAGAATACAAGGATTTTCAGGCTTTCCAGCGGCGTGAAGTGGCAAAGCTCGCAAAAGAGGTGGTGGATATTGTCCATGAGGAGGGCAAGGAGGCCATGATGTTTCTGGGCGACCACTGGATCGGTACGGAGCCTTTTATGGAGGAGTTTGCCGGAATCGGAATTGATGCTCTGGTGGGCAGTGTGGGCAACGGCTCAACGCTTCGCCTCATCAGTGATGTTGAGGGCGTCCGTTATCGCGAGGGGCGGTTCCTACCGTACTTTTTCCTGGACACCTTCCACGAGGGCGGGGATCCGGTGAAGGAGGCCAAGGTCAACTGGGTGACGGCTCGGAGGGCGATTCTGCGAAAACCGATCGACCGGATCGGATACGGCGGATATCTGAAGCTGGCCTGTGAGTTCCCGGATTTTTTGGACTACATCGAGAGTGTCTGCGATGAGTTCCGCCTTCTTTACGAGAACGCGAAGGGGACAACGCCGTGGTGCGCGAAGACGGTCGCAGTTTTAAACAGTTGGGGAAAAATGCGCGCATGGGGCTGCCATATGGTACACCACGCGCTCTATCAGAAACAGAATTACAGCTATGCCGGGGTAATCGAGGCGCTGAGAGGTGCGCCGCTGGACGTGCGCTTTATCAGCTTTGACGATATTCGCAATGACCCGGAGCTGCTTGGCGATATCGATGTCATTGTCAATGTGGGTGACGGAGACACGGCGCACACCGGCGGGGCGGAGTGGGCAGACCCCGTGATTGCAGAGGCCGTCAAACGCTTCGTCTATGAGGGCGGCGGATTCATCGGCGTGGGCGAGCCCACCGGGCATCAGCACGAGGGGCGCTACATCCAGTTGGCCAACATTCTCGGTGTGGAGAAGGAGACCGGCTTCACCCTGAACTATGATAAATACAACTGGGAAAACCACGAGAATCACTTTATCCTGCAGGACTGCAGCCATGAGGTGGACTTCGGCGAAGGGAAAAAGAGTATGTATGCGCTGGAGGACACCACGGTTCTGATTCAGCGCGAGAAAGAAGTGCAGATGGCTGTTCACGATTTCGGCGCCGGACACGCCGTTTACATCAGCGGACTGCCCTACTCCTTCGAGAACAGCCGCATCCTCTACCGCAGCATCCTTTGGAGCTGCGGCGACGAAGAAAACCTGAAAAAATGGTACTCTGAGAACTGCAACGTCGACGTCCACGCTTACGTGAAAAACGGAAAATACTGCGTTGTCAACAACACCTACGAGCCGCAGGATACGACCGTCTACCGCGGGGACGGCAGCAGCTACGA
>JAJQBM010000085.1 GCA_021203285.1 Clostridiales bacterium
CATCTGATCAATGTACAGCGCGAAGGAGCTGCTCAGAACCTCAGAGGGTACATGGCCGCCGTCCCACTGCCATTCAATCTCACAGTCTGTTCCGGCATTTAGCCACGCAATCTGAAGATTCAGGGAGGAGAACATGGACATATCGCCCTCGGCAGCGCCCATGACAATGCGTGTCCACGCCGCGCCCTCGGTATCCTCGTCGCCGATGTAGTTCAGAGGATTGTAGAGGGAGACGATGTTGTTGCCGTATTCATCCCCAGCCTCAATTTCGGCGATGTCGGCGGCATATGCCTCTACCATCTCCTCATAGCTGGAGTAGTTGGAGGAATCGGTGGAGCTTCCGGCTGCCTGCGTGGTTCCGGCATCGGGCGTGCCCACATCCATCGTGTCGCCGCTGGCGTCAACATTCTCATTCGTGATGGAGGAATCCGTGTCAGACGGGACATCCGCTTCTGTCATGCCGGAGTCAGTCAGGCTGGCGGTATCAATCTCGTCGGGTGTCTCGCCATCAGGTAAATCGCCCATATCGGAAGAACCCCTGTCAGGCAGGCTTTCCGTATCAATATCGTCCGGCATATCACCGTCGACTGTCCCATCCATATCCGGCATATTACCGTCGGAGCTTTTTTCCATGCCGCCGCCGAAGTCCGCCGCACCGTTCATGCCGCTGGGCAGATCACCGTCCATACCGCCGCCCGTGCTGCTTCCGGCCGTGTAACGGCCCTCGATAAAGGCCGCCGCCTTTTCCTCTGTGGTCATAGCCGCAACCTCATCGTCAGACAGCGCATTGCCGTCCTCGTCAAACCACGTCCACCCATCCGTGTAATCCAGATTATCCAGATACCACTGGAGATTGGAGATAAACTCCGCCAGATAAAGATCCAGATAGGATCCGCCGTAGCCGTTGGTGTCAGCGTACAGGTCTTCATCGTACTCGATGGTCAGGGCAATCGTGCTGCCAAGCTCGCCGTCCCCGCCCAGATCAAAGCCTACATCCGCTTCCTCGACGGTCAGGTTCTGCCCGTTGATGTATTCCATATATTCTTCCGAAAGGTATTCTGCCAACTGTGCCTGAAAATCGGAGCCGAAGTCGTAATCGGTGTCCAGATAATATTCAAACGCCAGAGCCATATCCGCCTCATAAAGAGAGGTGATCGCGCTGTAGGCGATGCAGCCCCATGCGCCGTCGAACAGATCGACCTCTTCCCCGTCAATGGTGACCGTGGTGGTATAGGTACCGTCCTCATTCAGATAGCAGCCCACCGCGCCGACTTCCTCCTGATAGGGGTAGAAATCAGAGTTGTTCGAGGTGGCAGCAAACATAGTTGCATGCGCGCCGCCGCCGGAACCGCCGGTGGAGACGAAATAATCTACGCTGCCGGGGAGATTGCCCAGCAGGATATTGTATTTCACAAACCGGGTGGCTGCCTTCTGATCGGACAGGCAGGAAGGGGCATCGCCGGTGTAGTAGGTGTTGCCGTCTTCATCCGTGGCGGTATCCTGTTTTCCCCGGTTGCCGCAGGAAACATTGATGTAACCCTCGGATGCATAGGTGGTTGATGCCGTGGTGTTTGTTGATGAGCTGTATCCGACCGCACCGGTATTCAGGATTACCGGCGCAGTTGCAGCCGTGTAGACCTGACCGTTTGTGCTGGTAATCTCGGCATCGTAATCGATGACCAGGCTTCCGTTTACCGCATCCGTATAGCTGTCCGACGTGATATCGGCAGTGCCGTCGCCATCCGTGTCGATGCCGGTGACATAGCCGCCGGGAACGCAGACGGAGACACCTTCCTCGTCCTCAATCTCCGGATAGGCCACGGCGGAGACGATGGACATGACCCATGCGTCGGAACCGCTGTCGTAGCTCCATGTGTAATCGGTGTTGTTGGCGAGATTCAGAGTTGTTTCAATATACTCTTTGTCTGATGAAACCTCCTGCGTTTCTGTGGAAGAAACCGAGGTGCCGCCGGATTCGTCTGTTCCGGTATCTGATGTGCCGCAGGCGGTCAGGCTTGCGAGCATCGATGCGATACAGAACTGCGCTGTAAGTTTTTTCATGTGAGAGACCTCCATGTTTATTATTTTGCCCATTGTAAATAAGAACCTTGTAAAGAATATGAATAATTTGTGTTTTGTTTGTGAACAACACGGGCTGCGGGGGGATGCAGGATGCGGAAAGTCGAAGTGGACAAAATAGCTGCCGTGATGGTATCATCAGTAAAGTATATACAATTACCGTGTTATACCTTACGACAGGGGGCATTGCCATGGCGAAGAGTGCAAATCAGAAGCTGAAAATCCTATATCTGATGAAAATACTGTTGGAGCAAACGGATGAGACCCACTCCATCAGCATGGCGGAGATCATAGCGGAGCTGTCGAAATATGATATTTCTGCGGAGCGGAAAAGCCTTTACAATGATATCGAGAGCCTGCGGAAGTTCGGTATGGACATTATCGGGGTGCAGCAGAACCGCACCTACTATTATTATGTGGGAAACCGGCAGTTCGAGCTGGCGGAGCTGAAGCTTCTCGTGGACTCTGCTCAGTCCGCAAAATTTATCACGGCAAGAAAATCCAACGAACTGATCAAGAAAATCGAGGAACTTGCCAGCAAATACGAGGCGAAACAGTTGCATCGCCAGGTGTATGTGGCGTCCCGCATCAAAACGATGAATGAGAGCATCTATTATAATGTAGACGAGATTCACACGGCAATCGCAGAAAATAAACAGATTCGTTTTCAATATTATCAGTGGAATGTGAAAAAGGAGATGGAGCTGCGCCACGGCGGGGCGTATTATCAGGTCAGCCCTTGGAGCCTCTCGTGGGATGATGAGAACTATTATCTCGTCGCCTATGACAGCGCGGAGGAAA
>JAJQBM010000018.1 GCA_021203285.1 Clostridiales bacterium
GGCGATTGATATCCTCGGCGGTGTGGAGATTGAGATTGAGTCCTCGGAAGAGTTGGACTATCTGAATAAGTATATCATCGTCACGAATCAGACGCTTGGGACAAGCGCATCCACGATCAGCTCGACGGGGACGCATACGCTAAACGGTGTGCAAGCGGTGGCTTACTCCCGAATCCGTTATACGGTCGGTTACGACTATAAGCGGGCGGAACGGCAGCGCCGCGTGATCACGGCTATGCTGACACAGGCGAAAAGCGCCAGCCTGTCCCAGTTAAACGAGTTGGTCGATACCATGTTTCCGGACATCCAGACCGATTTGAGCAAGAAGACCATGATCTCGATGGTCACATCCATGCTCAGCTATGACCTGTCGAGCAGCGGAGGATTCCCGTACTATAAAACGACATGTACGCCCAGCAGCAGTATCGGAAGCGTTGTGGTTCCCTGTGATCTGGCGACGAATGTAACGCTTCTGCACGAGCAGCTTTTCGGCACGGAGGATTACACGCCGTCCAGCACGGTGCAAAGCTACAGTGACTATATCATCAGTGCGACAGGGCTGGACGAGGATGATGCGATCGTAGACGATTTCACGGACGCGGACGATTTTACCGGCACTTCGGAGGCGGATGAGGAATGATCAAATTATTTATTTGCCCGAAATGCGGCTGGGTTCGGACGGTTTCGAGAAAGAATGATGTGGAGTGTTTCAAGTGCAGCGAGACGCGGATGATTCCGTCCCGGCTTGAATACGCGAAGTATATTCAGATGTCGGAGAAAGAGCGGAGAGATTACGTGGACAGTTGGATGTATATTCATAAAAACAGCAGCACAGAGGCAGTATAGTCGGCGGAGGGGGCAGCAGAATGAAAAACAAAAGGATAGCAATCGCGCTTGGACATGACGCGTTGGGGACGACGCTCCCGGAGCAGCAGCAGGCGACGAAGCGGGCGGCGAAGGCCGTCGCGGATCTGGTGCAGGATGACTGCGAGATCGTGATTACGCACAGCAACGGGCCGCAGGTCGGCATGATCCACACGGCTATGTCAGAGTTTCACAGATTATACAAGAACTATACGGCGACGCCGATGGCGGTCTGTTCTGCCATGAGTCAGGGATATATCGGATATGACCTGCAGCAGGCGATCCGCAGCGAGTTGGTCGGGCGTGGTGTTTTTCGCACGGTCTCTACGATTTTGACGCAGGTGACGGTAGATCCGTATGACGATGCGTTCTATCATCCGACCAAGATCATCGGCCGCGTGATGGATGCGGATGAGGCTGAGGAGGAGGAGAAGAAGGGAAATCATGTCACTCCGGTAGAGGGCGGATTCCGCAGGATTGTAGCGGCGCCGACACCGATGGAGATCGTGGAGATTGACGCAATCAATGCGCTGATGGATGCCGATCAGATTGTGATTGCTGCCGGCGGGGGCGGGATCCCGGTTCTCCAGCAGGGAAAGCGGCTGAAGGGAACCAGCGCGGTCATCGAAAAGGATCTGATCGCGGGGTTGCTGGCGGACGGCGTCAACGCAGACCGGCTGATTATCCTGACGGATGTGGAGTGCGTCTATAAGAGCTTCGGGACGGATAAACAGGAGCCGATCCATATGATGTCCTGCAGCCAGGCGAAACAGTATATCGCGGACGGTGAGTTCGGCGAGGGCAATATGCAGCCGAAGATTCAGACGGCGGTCAACTTTATCGGAGAGTCTGATGTGCGGTCCGTGCTGATCACGAGGCTGGACACGATCCGGGAGGCGATTCAGGGGCAGACCGGGACTGCGATACGGAGATAAATAAGAAAATTAGTAAAAATGAAGGCGGTTGCGCAACTCATCGTATTTTTGCGAAGTATGTGCAAAAACGAATTCAACCAGGGCACATAACAGCGCCCTTCTTTGAATTCGTTTCTTGTTATTATCTATGCCATAGCGGCGCGGGATACTGTCCGGCGGCGGTCATGTCAGCGAGGGCTTTCACGACATCGGGCTTGTCTTCGCGGTAGGTGACGCCGTACCATTTATCCGGGCAGGGAAGGATCCGGACGGTGGCTTTCTGCTCATCAAGGAGCTGAGTCACAACCGAGGGCAGGAAATATTCGCCCTTCAGGGGATTTTTGGTCAGCGCTTCGTCCAGAAATGCCGGGAAACGCGCCTCGGCCTCTTTGATGAAGCTTTCGGAGAATCCCCAGAGGTTCATGGAGACGATGGTGTCGCCGTCGATCTCAGTCCATGTCGCGCCGTCGTCCTCGGTAAAGCGGATGCCGCCGTCGTACTGAGCAATCTTGGTGCGCTCCACAACGCGGGTGAGGTTTCCCTCGCTGTCAGCGGTACACACGCCGCGCGCGACAGAGCCGTTTGCGGTCACGGTGTTTTTCAGCCGGTAGCCGACCATGCAGTAGCGGTACTGCTCATCGTCCTGATGAGAGCACAGGTAATCGTAGATCAGCCGGAAGCACTGGGTGCCGTAGTAATCGTCCGCGTTGATCACGGCAAAGGGGGCGTCGATGAGACGCCGGGCTGAGAGAATCGCGTGGCAGGTTCCCCACGGTTTTTCACGGCCGTCCGGAACGGAATATCCCTCCGGCAGGTCGTCCAGATCCTGAAACGCGTAGGCAACATCCATGTATTCGGAAATGTGATTGCCGATTTTCTCCTTAAATACATCTTCAAAAGAATGCTTGATGATAAAAATGAATTTCTCGAAACCGGCGCGACGGGCATCATAGAGAGAATAGTCCATGATGACCTCCCCGTGGCTGCCGACAGGGTCGATCTGTTTCAATCCGCCGTAGCGGCTGCCCATACCGGCGGCCATGACGACTAAAATCGGTTTATTCATAACAAAACTCCTTTTTTTTCTTCATAGTATAGCAT
>JAJQBM010000224.1 GCA_021203285.1 Clostridiales bacterium
TCAAAATCTAGGCTGGGAAAAAGGCGGCGATCAGGGTGCGGAGCAAAAGCTCATGGAGTTAATCAAACGTAAGCTGTCCACACACCAATCCGTGGAACAGATTGCGGATGCACTGGAAGAACCACCGGAACACATTCAGGAACTCATCCAAAAACTGAACATTTGCTAACAGCCATATAAACAGCCGCGATCGAGAGAAAATCCCCTCTGTCACGGCTGCTTTTTTATTCGTATATCTCTTTCAGATAGCAATACCCATACGCCGGAAGTGTTATCTCTCCGGCCTCCCTGCTCTCCCCGGTCAGCAGGTCGGTATAACGCCTGTCTGCCTCATCGATCCGCGCGGTCCGATCGTGCTCGCTGAAATTAAACAGCCCGAGTATTTTCTCCCCGTCCAGACAGCGTTCCATGCACAGCACGCTCTCGTCGCATGTGTCGACGGTCCGGAGCTTTGCATCAAAGGAGAAGGCAGCTTCCGCCCTTCGAACCGCTTCCAACTGCGTCAGCCCCGCGAACAGTTTTCCCTGAACCGTCTCCGGCCGGTCAATCTTTTCTGCCTGTTCCCAGTCCATCCGCCCCCGGTGGATGTAGCGGGAATCGTCGGCCTTTTCCGAATCTCCCCTGTAGGAATAGTCGTTCACCTGTCCGACCTCGTCGCCGCTGTACAGAATCGGGATCCCTGTCTGGAAAAACAGGAAGGCGTGCAGCATGAGATCCTGCTGAACGGCCTGCTCCATCGCCGCCGCGTCCTCCTCGAACCCGGCCTTTTCGATACCGCACATGGATGCCGTCGTCCCGCAGAACCTCGCATCGCCGGTTACGGGATCGTCATTGTACAGCTCCCCGCGGCTGACACTGTACCCGCGGTATCCCTGAAAATAATCATTGAGATATTTTTTGTGTTCATATTCCCGAATGTCGTTTTCCCACAGCTTTTCATAGTCCAAACCCCAGCCGATGTCGTCGTGGCACCGCAGATAATTCAGAAACACATACTGCCCCGGCAGGGCATTCACCAGCCCTAGCTGGTGGCGCAGCAGCTTTACGCTGCGGGTGGCGACGGTGTGCCATGTCGTGGCCATGGTCGTCACATTTTAAAGCATGTGACACTCCGGCTTTTCCACCGTGCCGAAATAGGGAACCACCTTCTCCGGCTCCATAACCACTTCTCCGAGCAGAAGAACGCCGGGGCAGACAATCTCCCCGATCATGCGCATCATGCGCACCAGCGTGTGCACACGGGGAAGATTCCGGCAGGAAGTCCTCAATTCTTTCCAGATATACGGCACAACATCCAGCCGCATGATGTCGATCCCGCGGTTGGTGAGGTACAGAAATTCCCCCATCATCTCGTTGAACACCTTCGGGTTCCGGTAGTCCAGATCCCACTGATAGGGGTAAAATGTCGTCATAACCCATGTCTGTTCCTCTTCCAGCCATGTAAAATTCCCCGGCGCTGCCGTCGGGAAAACCTGCGGAACCGTCCGCTCATACTGATCCGGTATGGTTCGATCTGGATAGAAAAAATACCGGTCACGGTATTCCTGCTCTCCCGCCCGGGCTCTTTTTGCCCACTCGTGCTGTTCGGAAGTGTGGTTCATGACGAAGTCCATGCAGACATTCATCCCCCGCCCGTGGCACTGCCCGGTCAGATGCTCCAGATCCTCCATGGTGCCCAGATCTTCCCGCACCTTCCGGAAGTCCGCCACCGCGTAACCGCCGTCGGAAGCGCCCTTCGGCGTGTCCAGAAACGGCATCAGGTGAATATAATTGACACGGCACCGCTCCAGATAGTCCAGACGCTGTTCCACTCCGCGAAGATTGCCCGCGAACGAATCCACATACAGCATCATCCCCAGCATGTCCGGGGAACGATACCAGTCGGGATCACTCTCCCGCAGGAGGTCCCGCTCCTTTAATTCCCCGCTCCGTTCATGGTAAAACGCGCACAGGCTCTCGCAGAGCTCCCGGAACCGCTCCTCGTTGTCATACAACTCCATATACAGCCATTTCAATTCATCGAAGTGCGCAGCGAATCGCCTTTCAAAAACATTTCTCATATATAATACATCGTCTCATTATTCGACTGGTAATTTGCGTACTCCCGCTCCAGATCCTCCAGCGTGATGCCCTGAAGCAGCCGGTCCATCTGTGCGTTGACGGTCTCCACGACCTGATGCTGGATAACGGACGCCGCAGCGGCATTTCCGCTCCCCTCATAGGCGATCTCATCCGCCAGATGATAGCTGCCCTCCAGCGCCTCTATCACCTCCGCGACCGTGATACACCGGGAAGACCGACCAAGGAGATATCCGCCCTGCGGTCCCTTGATGCTCTTTATGATCCCCGCCCGCCGAAGTGCACCGAACACCTGTTCCAGATACTGGACAGAGATCCCGTTTCGCTGTGCAATGCTATTTAAGGCGACATGACCGGATTTTGAATAAACGGAAAGATCAATCAGGGCTGTCAGGCCGTAGCGGCTCTTTTTTGAAAACTTCATGCGTATTCCCCCACTTCCATCGATATGTAAGGAGAAAATTCTCCATGTATATTCTCACGAAAAAAATCCCCGGAGTTATTATAAACGCACCGGGGATTTATTTCAATCATCTTTTCTACTGCAGGGTCTTGAACGCCTCATCGAGATCCTGAATGATGTCGTCGATATTCTCCGTCCCGATGGAGAGGCGGATCGTGTTCGGCTTGATGCCCTGATCCAGCAGCTCCTCCTGCGTGCACTGACTGTGCGTCGTGGTCGCCGGGTGGATGGCCAGAGACTTCACATCCGCCACGTTGGCGAGGAGGGAGAAAATCTCCAGGTTGTCGATGAACTTATGGGCTTCCTCGGGTCCGCCTTTAATCTCAAAGATAAAG
>JAJQBM010000248.1 GCA_021203285.1 Clostridiales bacterium
CCCCATGCGCGGCCTGCGGCCGGGGCGGGGAATCTTGCCCCGCCGGGGCGGTGAAGCTGGGGCAGAAGCTGTGCTGCGGGGACGGATCGGAGGTGACCTATCCCCGTCAGCCGCTGCCGTCGGAGCGGAAATGGGGCCCGGAGATGTGGACGGAGGATTACCGGGATAAAAACCGGATCAACTGCCACGAGACCGGTACCTCTCCCTGCAAGACTGCCTGCCCCGCGCATATAGCCGTGCAGGGATATTTGAAGCTGGCATCCCAGGGCAAATACCGGGAGGCGCTACAGCTTATCAAGCGGGAAAATCCCTTTCCCGCTGTGTGCGGCCACATATGCAACCGGCGGTGCGAGGATGCCTGCACCAGAGGGACCATCGATCAGGCGGTGGCCATCGACGAGGTAAAGCGCTTTATCGCCCAGCAGGACCTGGACGCGTCCCACCGGTTCGTTCCGGAAAAGGTCATTCCCAAGGTCCAGGGAGAGTTCTTGGAGAAGATCGCCGTTATCGGCGGCGGCCCAGCAGGGCTGAGCTGCGCCTACTATCTGGCGGAGAAGGGATACCGGCCTACGGTCTTTGAGAAGGAAAGCCGGGTGGGCGGTATGCTGATGAACGGCATCCCCAGCTTCCGGCTGGAAAAGGATGTGGTTCAGGCGGAGATAGACATTCTCCGGGAGCTGGGTGTGGAATTCCGGTGCGGCATAGAGGTCGGCCGGGATGTGACCATCCCTCAGCTGCGGGAGCAGGGCTATAAGGGCTTTTATGTGGCCGTGGGCCTGCAGACCGGCGGGCGTCTGGGCGTTCCGGGAGACGAGGTCCAGGGTGTTATCCCCGGTATCGACTTCATGCGGGTCGTGAACCTGGGCGGTGAGGGAAAGCTATCCGGTCGTGTGGTGGTCATCGGCGGCGGCAATATCGCTGCGGACGTGGCCCGCACTGCGGTGCGGTGCGGTGCGGAAAGAGTCGCTATGTACTGCCTGGAGGGCTATGATGAGATGCCCATGGGCCAGGAGGACCGGACAGAGTGCGAGAGCGACGGCATAGAGATACACGCGGGCTGGGGCCAGACGGAGATACTGTCCCGGAACGGGCAGTGTGCCGGAGTCCGTTTCCGCAAATGCCTGCGGGTGAAAAACAAGGTGGGCCGCTTCGATCCTCAGTTTGACGACAGCGTCACGGAGGAGGCCCCGTGCGTCACGGTGCTGTACTGCATCGGGCAGAAGGCGGACTGGAAGGAGCTTCTGAAGGGCACCAGGATCGAGCTCAACCCCAACGGAACGGCCAAGGCGGACCCGGGCACCTATCAGACGGCGGAGCCGGACATCTTCGTGGGCGGGGACGTATACACCGGCCAGAAGTTCGCTATAGACGCTATTGCCGCCGGCAAGGAGGGAGCCATCTCCCTGCACCGGTTCGTCCAGCCCCATTCCAGTCTGACCATCGGCCGGAACCGCCGGCAGTTCATAGAGCTGGATAAAAAGGATATCCTTGTGGATCAGGAGACCTTCGATAACACGCCCCGCCAGCGCATAGGCTATAACGAGGCCCTACGCCGGACCTTCCGGGACGACCGTGTTCCCTTCACAGAGGAGCAGGTGAAGCGGGAGACTGCCCGCTGCCTTTCCTGCGGGGCCTCTGTGGTGGACCCGAACAAGTGCATCGGCTGCGGCGTGTGCACCACAAAATGCGTCTTCGATGCCATCACCATCCACCGGGAGCGGCCGGAATGCAGTAATATGTTCCCATCGGAGGATAAGCTGAAGAAGATACTGCCTTACGCTGCAAAGCAGGCAATCCGCATCAGATTTGCCGGAAAGCGGTGACGCTTATGCACGAGCTTGGCGTAGTCTTTCATATCCTGGACACCCTGGAAAGGGTGGCGGCGGAAAATCAGGTGGAACGCATCAGTGCCGTGACCCTTGAGCTGGGAGAGGTATCCACGGTCATTCCCCGATACCTTTCCAACTGCTGGAAATGGGCCAGTGAAAAAAGCGATCTGGTGAGGGGTGCTGCGCTCACCATCGAGACGATTCCCGCCGTCACCTACTGCCAGGATTGCGGCCGGGAATACAGGACTGTGGCCCATGGCCGCACCTGCCCCTACTGCGGCAGCGGCAGTACCTATCTGCTGTGGGGCAATGAGTTTATGATAAAAGAGATCGAAGTCCCACAGGAGGAACCGGTATGGACAAGGTAAAGGTCATAGAGGTAAAGGAAAGCGTATTTGTGGACAACAACGCAGAGGCGGAGCGCATCCGCCGCCGGCTGAAGTCTTCCCCGGGCGCGGGGAAGACCACCACCCTGGGCCGCACCATCGACGACCTGGGAGATAGGCTGCACATCGGCATTATGGAGGCGGATATTGATTCCACAGTGGATGCGGAGACCATCGCCTCCGCCGGAGCGAAGGCAATACAGATCCACACCGGCGGTATGTGCCATCTGGATGCGGGCATGACCGAGCAGGGCCTGGATGAGCTGGGAGCTGACGCATTTGACCTGGTGGTGCTGGAAAACGTGGGAAATCTGGTCTGTCCCGCGGAATTCGATACCGGCGCAGTGAAAAATGTGGCTATCCTGTCTGTTCCGGAGGGGCACGATAAGCCCCTGAAATATCCCCTGATGTTCCAGGTGTGCCACGCACTTATCATCAATAAGATCGACGTGCTGCCCTACTTTGACTTTGATATGGAAAAGGTGGCGGCCTATGCACACATGAAAAATCCCGATCTGGAGCTGTTTCCCGTTTCCGCCAAAACGGGAGAGGGCTTCCAGGCTTGGGAAAACTGGCTCCTGGCCCAGGCAAGGGCCTGGAACGGATAAGGAAGGAGTAAAAAATGGCGTGTTTTCTTGTATC
>JAJQBM010000279.1 GCA_021203285.1 Clostridiales bacterium
AAACGGCATAGCTGATATTCCCAATCAACTATGCCGATTCATTCTCACATGCAACTCTTATTTTTTATCCAGCAAATCCGCCGAAGCATCCGCCAGATGATCCCTCATGACCTGAGACGCGTGCGCACTGTCTTTTGCGGCAATGGCCTGATATATTTCCCGGTGTGAATCCAAAATCCTCCGATACCGATCCCGCTGTTCCTGTCGATTCCCGTCATTCAGCAAATCCGCCAACGACTCCCCGATAATCCCCCGGCACACCTGAAGCATGATGGAAAACATGGCGTTGTCCGATGCCTCCGTCACCGCCAGATGAAACTCCAGATCGCATTGAATAAACGCCTCCGCGTTTCCGGCAGAAGCTGCCGCTTTCTCCAAAATATCCGCCATCAATGTCAGGTGATCTTCTTTTCGCCGCGTGGCAGCACACTCAGCGGCCATACACTCTGTCATCTGGCGAAACTCGACGATATCCTGCAGGTTCAGTTTATGAAACTCCATGATGCTCTCCAAAGACTGGATTGCGGTGTCTACACTGATCTCCTGCACTACCGCGCCGCTGCTTCCCGGAAACGTCTTAATATATCCCTCCCGTTCAAGCATCCGCATCGCTTCCCGTATCGTCGGACGGCTCCTCTGCATCATCTCCATCATCTTTCGCTCTGAAGGCAGCCGCTCGCCGGGTTTGATCTCCCCATCCAGAATCAGACGACGGATCTGCCCGTAGATTTCCTCGCTGGCACGCGTTGTCTGTACGGGATGCAATGCAATTTTTATCTCATTTTTTTCCATAATGCTTCTCCGATCAAACTATCGTATCATTCAACACTCTTTAACGTCTCCACCGGATCGATCCCGTTTAGCATGCGGTTCGTAATCTGGTTGACGATCAGCGCGAACACGAATGATGTCACCGCACAGATCAGATAAGTCACCGGATGGATGCTGACTGCGAAATACAGCCCCGGAATCTTCAGCACGCTGCACATACATATACTGATCAGCCGCCCCACCGGCAATCCGAGCACAATGCCGATGGATGAGAAAATCAGCGTCTCTTTATTCACATACAGATGAACCTCCCGGTCAAAAAATCCCAGAACCTTGATGGTCGCCAGCTCCCGTTCCCGCTCGGAAATATTCGTGGTGGCCAGAGTGAAAAGCACCACAAAAGCCAATGCCGCCGACATCACAAGAATCACATAGACAACCAGATTGATCAACTGAAATGCCTTGGAAAACTCTGCCTTCAGGCTTTCGGTGCTGGTGGTTGAGAGGAGACCGTCCTTTGCCCCCAGCTCATCGGCATAGGCAATCGGATCGTCGGATTTACAGCTTTCGGTGAGGTTTGCCAGAACCGCGTTCGGTTCATAGCTGAGGCCAAAACAGGTCTCATAATAGGTCTCACTGATATAAATCAGGGCCCCGAGATAATTCTCCGTCACCATTGCCACGGCAACCGTCGCCTCATTCAGAGAGAGATCCTGCAGCGTCACCTCATCCCCCGTGTCCAGCCCAAGAACCTCCGCCGCGCTGTGCGTGACATAAATCCCGTCTGCGGACAGCGCCGTCTCATTTCCGTCCGTATCCGCAATCTTGATAAAATCAGAGACCGACGCGCCATCCGGGATGACAAAAATCTGCATGGACTCGGATTCCCCGTCCTCGTTCTGTACGGACACCGTCTCCACCTGAAGATTCAGGTATGCGTCTATATTTTCCTCATCGTCCATATAGGACAAAAGCTTGTCATTATCCTCCGCCTGAACAACCGCTAGAATATCATAGCGGTTGACATTCTCATATTGCAGAGGCATCAGATCCGTCACGGTATTTTTGATGGCAAACCCGCAGACCAGCAGGCCGGTACAGCCCATGATCCCCACCACCGTCATAACGAGGCGCTTTTTATACCGGAACAGATTTCGCGCCGTGACCTTGTTCAAAAAGGACAGCCGACCCCAGATCAGGCGAATGCGTTCCAGCACGATCCGCGTGCCGCTCTTCGGCGTCAGCGGACGCATCAGTGTCGCCGGCATCTGAACCAGCTCCGTCCGCACGGCGATACAGACCGCCGCCAGAATCCCGGCCATAAACAGCACGATCCCGATTGTCCCGGAGAATGCCTGAAACCGCAGCAGATAATCCGGTATCGTGTACATGACCCGGAAGAACGTGAAGACAATCTTCGGAAGTACGATAAATCCGCAGAAATCACCGACCAGTCCGCCTGCAAAGCTGGCGCCCGCCGCGGAAACCACGTATTTTCTCCGAATCTCTCCGTTCTTAAATCCGAGCGCTTTGTATGTACCGATCAGCCCCCCGGTCCTCCTCTACCATACGCGTGATGGCTGTCAGGCTGATCAGAATGGCAACGATAAAAAAGATTAACGGCAAGAAGGTAGCGATCCCCTCAATGGCTGTCGCGTCGCTGTCCACGTTGGAATATCCGCTCAGAGAATCTCTCGACTGGATGTACCACCTTGCCATCTCGATCTCATCGATCTCCTCCTTCGCTTCCTCCAGCTCCTCCATGGCTTCCTCGGTACTCTCATCCAACTCCGCCTGGCCGTCGATGAGCTCCTGCTCTGCGTCCGCCAGCTTCTGCTCGTTCTCCTCGATCTCCTCCCATGCGTCGGCAAACTGCTCTTCCGCCTCCGCCTCCTGTTCTTCAAGGGTCGCCTGGCTCTCGTCCAGCGTAGCCTGGCTCTCCTGCCACTGTGACAGGCCGGATTCATACTGCGCCTGTCCCTCCGCGAGCGCCGCTTCCTGTGCAGCGATCTCCTCCTCCGCCGCTGCGAACTGAGCAACTGCCGTCTCCCGCTGTGCCTGAAGAGCGGCAAGCCCCGCCTCTG
>JAJQBM010000086.1 GCA_021203285.1 Clostridiales bacterium
CATCATGCGCTCCACATCGTACTCTCTGATATAACCATAGCCGCCGTGCAGCTGTACGCACTTGGTGGTGACTTCCATCGCAACCTCAGCCGCCATCAGCTTCGCCTGCGCAGCCTCGACGGAATAGGAAACCTTCGCGCCGGCCTGGTACTCATCCTTCTTGAGCGCAGCCTTGTAAACCATCAGCTTTGCCGCCTCAACCTTTGTCACCAGATCAGCCAGTACAAACTGTGTATTCTGGAACTGGGCAATGCTTCTGCCGAACTGTTTTCTCTCTTTTACATAGTCAACAGTCACATCCAGAGCGCCCTCTGCAAGGCCGAGCGCCTGTGCCGCAATCCCAATACGGCCGCCGTCCAGGGAGTGCATCGCGATACCGAAGCCCTTGCCCTTCTGTCCGAGGATGTTTTCCTTCGGGATGCGGCAATCCGTAAAGATCAGCTCGTAGGTGGAAGAACCGCGGATACCCATCTTCTTCTCCTTCACGCCAAAGGAGAAACCGGGTGTGCCCTTCTCAACGATGAATGCGGAGATCTCTTTCTGCACTCTGCCGCGCTTCTCAATCTTGCCGGTGACGGCGATGATCACATAGATATCCGCCTCTTTTCCGTTCGTGATGAAGCACTTGGAGCCGTTCAATACCCACTCGTCTCCGTCCAGAACCGCCTTGGTCTGCTGTCCCTGCGCGTCTGTACCTGCGCCGGGCTCCGTCAGCCCGAATGCGCCGAGCTTTCTGCCGCTCGCCAGATCCGGAATATATTTCTCTTTCTGCTCCTGCGTCCCGTAGGTCATGATCGGGTCGATGCAGAGAGAGGTATGGGCGGAAAGGATAACCGCCGTGGTGCCGCAGACCTTCGCCATCTCTTCCACGCACATCGCGTAAGTGAGGATGTCGCAGCCCTGTCCGCCGTACTCCTTCGGAACGGGAATTCCCAGAAAACCGTACTTCGCCATCTTCTCCACGGTCTGTCTCGGGAAAACTTCTGTCTCATCTACTTCCTGTGCGAGAGGCTTTACTTCATTCTGTGCGAATTCTCTGAAAAGGTCTCTGGCCATTTCATATTTCTTACTTAATCCGAATTCCATTTTATTTTCCTCCACTTAAAATAGTCTGTATCTATTTGCTGTAGTCATAGAAGCCGATGCCGGTCTTGCAGCCGAGCTTGCCCGCGCGGACCATCTTGCGCAGCAGCGGAGCCGGACGGTACTTCGGATCACCGGTCTCGGAATAGATAACCTCCATGATCGCAAGGCAGATATCAAGGCCGATATAATCGCCGAGCTGCAGCGGGCCCATGGGATGGTTGGCGCCCAGCTTCATGGCGGTATCAATATCCTCGACAGAAGCAACGCCCTCAGCCAGCACGCAGACTGCCTCATTGATCATCGGAACAAGGATTCGGTTGACCGCAAATCCCGGAGCCTCGTTGATCTGAACCGGTGTCTTGCCGATGGACTTGGAAATCTCGATCACCTTGTCACGGAGCTCATCCGGTGTGTTCGCGCCCTGGATCACCTCGATCAGCTTCATAACCGGTGCCGGGTTAAAGAAATGCATGCCGATGAGCGGACGGTCAAGACCCGCGCCGATCTCTGTGATGGAGAGAGAAGAGGTGTTGGTGGCAAAAATGCACCCTGCCGGAACGATGTCCTGCAGCTCTTTGAAGGTCTGCTTTTTGACATCCATGACCTCCAGCGCCGCCTCTACGACCAGATCCACATCCGTGCAGATATCCTTGGTTCCCGTCGTGATCTTTGCCAGAATCGCATCGGCCTTCGCCTGCTCCATCTTGCCCTTCGCAACACGCTTCTCAAAGCCCTTCGCGATCTTTTTCTTGCCGTTTGCCGCGAATTCATCATTAATATCGCACAGATATACTTCATATCCCTCTGTCTGGGCAAATGCCTGTGCAATACCAGATCCCATTGTACCTGCGCCGATAACTCCAACCTTCATGATAGTTCCTCCTTTTTAATATGCTTTTATGTGAAATACAAACCCCGTCTGCGATGTTTGTTATAATTTTAACTATCCTGTTTCTAAAAAAGGCTCCGCCACCGCGGAGCCTTTTCCCGGATCAGTATCATCGTCTCTTGAGATTTATAAATCAATCCTGTTTGATTTACTTTACGCTTCCTTCTTTACGATGGTCGCACAGCCCATGCCGCCGCCGATGCACAGTGTAGCCAGTCCGTATGTAACGTCTCTGGTCTGCATTGCGTGAAGCAGGGTGACAAGGATACGGCAGCCGGATGCTCCAACCGGATGTCCGAGGGCGATCGCACCGCCGTTGACATTCAGGATATCGGAGCTGAAGCCGAGCTCTTTCTGAACCGCTACAGACTGAGCCGCAAACGCCTCGTTTGCCTCGATGAGGTCGATGTCGCCCATCTCAAGACCGGCAATCTTTAATGCCTTGCGTGTAGCCGGAACCGGGCCGATGCCCATGATCTCCGGAGCGCATCCGCCGAGAGCGCCCGCCACGAAGGTAGCCATCGGCTTCACGCCGAGCTCTTCTGCCTTCTCAGCACTCATAACCACAACCGCAGCCGCGCCGTCGTTGATACCGGAAGCGTTGCCCGCTGTGACAAAACCGCCCTGTTTGCCGGAGCAGCATTTTAACTTCGCAAGGGACTCAGGAGTGGTGCCCGGACGAGGGCCCTCATCCTTTGTGATCATAACGGTCTCTTTCTTGACCTTAACCGGAACCGGAACGATCTCAGCGTCAAATGCGCCGGACTCCTGCGCCGCTACAGCCTTCTGCTGGGAAGCCGCTGCGAATGCATCGAGCTCCTCACGGGTCAGACTCCACTGATCGCAGATATTCTCTGCCGTAA
>JAJQBM010000128.1 GCA_021203285.1 Clostridiales bacterium
CATTATAAGGGGATCCCCGTTAGCGGGAAACCCGCCCAAAATTTAGGCGCTTACGCAACTTCAGCGCTGGGTCATAGATCAGAACCGGGAATGTAATCACTTCCTCGGACAGGTCAATCAATTCCTGAAAACCGGCGCTCCGGAAAACAGCAAAATCCAGATGTCTTCCCCAATCCGCAAAGTGCTGATAGGATTGAAGCAGAAGGTTGAATCCGTCGGCCAGCTCCATGTCAGTGAAAAACAGAATCCACCCGGATGGCACCTGCGTCTCCACACTGTCCATATCCGGTTGTTTATCCGTGAAACAAAGAACAAAAATATCATCGGGAATCCGGGAAACGTTATGCCGCGGGTTAGTATCCGTGACATAGAGGAATTCAGGGTGCAGGTTTCTTGTATGATTTGGCAAAAGCTGAATACCCAGGATTGCACGTCCGGAACGGGGATATTCCATCTTTTGCTCCTGCGCAGTGTTGCGGAGAAATTGTGTCAATATCATTTCCAGTGTAATTGTCATGGCTGTCTCCTTGCGTTTGTTCCCATTTATTGTCTTCCGGAATCATCAGAAATCTGATTTGTGATCAGTATAACAATAATGGGAGGAACGGGGAAGTATTTTTTGTAATTTTCTACAATATTCACTAAAATTATTTTTCCCCATACTGTAGAAACCGTAAATGAAAATCCTCACATGTCCTGTTATGATTTTCATACTGAAACACAAAGAAACGCGGCCTGCCTGTTCCGGCATACCGCAGCCAAACGCAAAATGTGAAGGAGGTTTCTATGGAAAACACACCGAAAAAGCGTGTGCCGGTCACGGAGGAGGAGAAACAGAGAAGTTATTACAAATACTTCGAACAGGACATGACTCCGGCACCGCAGGAGAGTTACGCAGCGATGCTGGGCGGCCCTTTGGCCCCGGACAAGGTGCTGCAATTTAAGGACAGGAACCGGCTGTTTGAGCCGGGATACCTGGAGGCTGAGATCGGTTGGGCGATTTTACCGGATGATACCGGATATCTGGCAAATCTGACTAGGATGCCGGGGGTAACGCCGGAGATGTTCGACTGGTTTTTTGCATGGCATGGGCTGGACAATCTGCGTTACAAGATCTGGAACCCGGAGGATCACTATGAGACTGTGAGCCAGAACCGGGCGAGGGCGCTGGATCCGGATCTGACTTACCAGGAGAAATTGTGGGATACGACACATGAGATCCTGGAAGACACCGGCATGGGACCGGATCGGATTGTCATCAATTTCAAATACCCGGGCGATGTGGGATTTGACGCGAAATATCTCGGAACGGATGCCTACGCCACTCTGGTCTGCGGGAAAGGATACGGTAAGGGTCAACCGCCGTTTGCGGTTCCGCCGACGTTTATGACACATTTTGTCCGTGAAATTAAGGGCGGCATTGAGCTGCGTTCGCGCTTCTGGATGGGATGGAATTATGAGAACGGCAGGGATGTCAAGGTGCTGCCGGATGGAATGCGTTATCCGGATATGGCAGCCATGTCTCTTGCGTTACATAACGTGAAGGAATTTCATAATCTGGCAGCGATCCTTCCTTCGCTCTATGCGGAAGAAAAAGATAACTGGTTATAGGGGGTGAGGAGATGATCTATACAAATCATAAGATCGAGTTTGATGAAAGCAAGTGTGTGGGATGTCAGATCTGTTATAAAGCCTGTTTTGTGGATGTCATTCGCTGGGACGCCGAAAAACGGCAACCGATTTTTAAGTATGTAGAGGACTGTGAGCACTGTAATTACTGTGAAGTAAAATGCGCGAAGGGCGCGATCAAAGTCATCCCGGACTTCTCCAGTCAGAGTTTCCGCCAGAGTTTTGATCGTTACGCAAAGAAAGCCTGACAGAATGGAGGGAATTATGAAGATAAATGATGTGAAGCAGGAAAGAGTATCCGCCGACATTCTGATCATCGGCGGCGGCATCGCCGGTCTGACCGCTGCGGTTTCAGCGAAAGAGGAAAACCCGGATATGGACGTCCTGATTGTGGAAAAACAGACGTCCGGTTATTCCGGTAAGGCCAACAAGGGCGGCGGCGTACTTCAGTATTTTGATCTGGAAACGATTACGCCGGAAATTTTTAATGAATATCATGCGAATTCCGTGGGCGGTTATCTTGCGAACCAGAATCTGCTGAAGAAATATGTGGCGATGAACAATGAACTTCTGGACAAGATGGAAGGATGGGGCGTGAATATCCCGAAAAAGCGTATCCCTACCGGGCCGCTGACCTACATGATCGGCGTGGACATGGATATCACGCTGAAAATGAGAAAAACAGCGACAAAGCTGGGCGTCCGCTTTATGGACAAGACCACTGTTTCTGACCTGCTCACCGCAGACGGAAAGATCGCGGGAGCCGTTGGATACAGTATAATTGACGGCACTTTCTATGTATTTGAAGGAAAGTCCGTGATCCTGTGTACCGGAAGCCAGAATTACTGTGTGGCGCCCATGTGGAGCAACGGGCGCGGCGACGGAATTGCGGCGGCTTACCGTGCGGGGGCGCAGATGAGGAACCCCGAGTTCGGCAATTTTGCCCAGTTATACCGTGTCAGAAGCAACCGGGAGTGCGTGTTCGGCGAGCAGGTCATGTATGACGCTTACGGAGAAAATATCACGAAAAATTTCCGGCGTTTTCCGGAGGCGGATATCAGTTCCACTGCCATCGCAGAGTGGTATAACCCGATGTCCTCCGGCAGAGGCCCGGTGTACCTGCATCCGATGGAGAGCGCGACGACAAAAAATGACACCATGATGTTCTATATCTGGGATCGTCCGTACGGCCT
>JAJQBM010000063.1 GCA_021203285.1 Clostridiales bacterium
GCGGCGCCGGCGGCGGCCTGGTTTATAATAAAGAAGAGTTAAAAACCGTCTGCGCGCGGGGTCTGCAGGCGAGCCTCGTGGGACAGGTACTGGTGGAAGAGTCCATTCTGGGTTGGGAGGAGCTGGAGCTGGAGGTCATCCGCGACAAGGACAACAACCTGATCACCGTCTGCTTTATCGAGAACATTGACCCCATGGGCGTCCACACAGGCGACTCCTTCTGCTCCGCGCCGATGCTGACCATCTCCGAGGAGGTTCAGAAGCGTCTGCAGGAGCAGGCTTACAAGATCGTGGAGTCGGTGCAGGTCATCGGCGGCACCAATGTACAGTTTGCCCACGACCCGAAGACGGACCGGATTATCGTCATCGAGATCAACCCCCGTACCTCCCGCTCCTCCGCACTGGCTTCCAAGGCGACCGGCTTTCCGATTGCTCTGGTCTCCGCCATGCTGGTCTCGGGCCTGTCCCTCACGGACATCCCCTGCGGGAAATACGGCACGCTGGATAAATATGTCCCGGATGGGGACTATGTGGTGATCAAATTCGCCCGCTGGGCCTTTGAAAAGTTCAAGGGCGTGGAGGACAAGCTGGGCACCCAGATGCGCGCGGTGGGCGAGGTCATGAGTATCGGAAAGACCTACAAGGAGGCGTTCCAGAAGGCCATCCGCAGTCTGGAGACAGGGCGCTACGGACTCGGCCACGCGAAGGATTTCGATCAGAAATCAAAGGAAGAACTGCTCTCCCTCCTGATCACGCCCTCCAGCGAGAGCCACTTTGTCATGTATGAGGCGCTGCGCAAGGGCGCCACAGTGGAGGAGATTCACGAGATTACAAAGGTAAAAACTTACTTTATCGAGCAGATGAAGGAGCTCGTGGAAGAGGAAGAAGCGCTCTGTCAGAACAAGGGGCAGCTTCCCTCTGACGAGGCGCTGACCGCGGCGAAAAAGGACGGCTTCTCCGATAAATATTTAAGCCAGATTCTGGAAGTGCCCGAGGGCGACATCCGCTCCCGCCGCCTGCAGCTCGGCGTGACGGAGACATGGGAGGGCGTCCATGTGAGCGGCACGCAGGACAACGCCTACTACTATTCCACCTACAACGCACCGGACAAGAATCCGGTTTCCGATGACAAACCGAAGATTATGATCCTCGGCGGCAGTCCCAACCGGATCGGTCAGGGTATCGAGTTCGACTACTGCTGCGTCCACGCTTCCCTCGCATTAAAGAAGCTGGGCTTTGAGACCATCATCGTCAACTGCAACCCGGAGACCGTCTCCACCGACTACGATACATCCGACAAACTCTACTTCGAGCCGCTGACGCTGGAGGATGTGCTGAGCATTTATGAGAAGGAAAAACCGCTCGGCGTCATCGCACAGTTCGGTGGGCAGACCCCGTTAAATCTGGCGGCGGATCTGGAGAAAAAACGGTGTGAAAATCCTTGGCACCGCACCCTCTGTCATTGATCTGGCGGAGGACCGCGACCTGTTCCGCGCCATGATGGAAAAGTTGGAAATCCCAATGCCGGAATCCGGTATGGCCGTGGATGTGGACGAGGCCATCGCCATCGCGAAGGAGATCGGCTACCCCGTGATGGTTCGCCCCTCCTATGTGCTGGGCGGCAGAGGCATGGAGGTTGTCTACGATGACGAGAGCCTTGCCGATTACATGAAGGCTGCCGTGGGCGTCACACCCGACCGCCCCATCCTCATCGACCGCTTCCTGAAGCACGCGCTGGAGTGCGAGGCGGACGCCATCAGCGACGGCACACACGCCTTTGTCCCCGCGGTCATGGAGCACATTGAGCTTGCCGGCATCCACTCCGGAGACTCCGCGTGCATCATCCCCTCGGTACACATTTCCGAGGAGAATGTAAGGACCATTGAGGAATACACCAAAAAAATCGCCGAGGAAATGCATGTCAAGGGACTGATGAACATGCAGTACGCCATCGAAAACGGAAAGGTCTATGTGCTGGAAGCCAACCCGAGAGCCTCCCGCACGGTGCCGCTGGTATCCAAGGTGTGCAATATCCGCATGGTTCCGCTGGCCACGGACATCATCACCTCCGAGATCACGGGACGCCCCTCGCCGGTTCCGTCCCTGAAGGAGCAGGATATCCCGTACTACGGGGTCAAGGAGGCGGTCTTCCCCTTCAATATGTTCCAAGAGGTAGACCCCATCCTCGGTCCGGAGATGCGCTCCACCGGAGAAGTGCTGGGGCTGTCCCCCTCCTACGGCGAAGCGTTCTACAAGGCGCAGGAAGCCACCCAGACCCGCCTTCCGCTGGAGGGTACCGTCCTGATTTCCGTCAACCGGAAGGATAAACCGGAGGCGGTGGAGATCGCAAAGGGCTTTGCAGAGGACGGTTTCAAGATTCTCGCCACCGGCTCCACCTACGACCTGCTGACTGCAAACGGGATCCCGGCGGAAAAGGTGAAGAAGCTTTACGAAGGCCGGCCGAACATTCTCGATATGATCACCAACGGGACGATCGACCTGATCGTCAACATCCCTGCCGGGAAAGAAAGTGTCCACGATGACAGCTATCTGCGGAAGGCGGCCATCAAGGCGAAGATTCCTTACATGACGACCATGGCGGCCGCCAGAGTCACGGCGAAGGGAATTAAGTATGTGAAAGAACACGGGAACGGGGAAATCAAGTCGCTGCAGGAGCTGCACGGGGAGATCCGGGATCGGGAGTAAGGGCTATATTAGCCTTAGTTAAATGGTAAGTCCTCTATCGTGGGTACCTTTCACCCACGCCTCATTCATGAGATAATACT